>CAYSUA010000001.1:0-36782 GCA_964433795.1 uncultured Desulfobacteraceae bacterium
ACTTGAGGTTTCTGCATAACCGGATTCTTTTAAAAGGAGAGAGAGGATGAGAGTTGCGTTGACCATCGCTGGTTCCGACTCATCCGGAGGGGCCGGGATCCAGGCTGATTTGAAAACCTTTCAAGCTCACGGCGTTTTCGGGATGAGCGCCATTACGGCGGTAACCGTTCAGAATACCCAAAAAGTCTATGACGTGCAGGAAATCGACCCCAAGATTGTAAAGGAACAAATCCTCTGCCTTTTTGAAGATATAACGATCCACGCAGTGAAGATCGGAATGGTTTCCAGCATTCCACTGATTCAATCCATTGCGGAATCCTTAAGCGAAGTGACGACCCCGCCCGTTGTGGTCGATCCGGTCATGATTTCCAAAAGCGGATACCGGTTGTTGAATCAGGATGCCCAGGACGCTTTGATAGAGCATTTATTCCCACTTGCGGAGGTGGTGACGCCCAATATTTATGAAGCAGAGGTTTTGATTGGAGAGAAGATTGAAACACTGGAAGAAATGAAAGATGCGGCTCAAAAAATCCTTACCCTTGGTGCCGGAAAGGTTGTCGTAAAAGGCGGGCATCTCGGCGGAGAGCTGGCAACAGATGTTCTCTATGACGGATCCGAATACAGAGAGCTGGAAAGCCGTCGGTTCGATACAAAGAATACCCATGGAACCGGATGCACCTTTTCATCTGCAATAGCTGCTAATCTGGCACTCGGAAAAGAATTTTTTAATGCGGTAACCCTGGCGAAGCAGTATATCACCGGAGCAATTGAACATTCACTTCCCATCGGGAAAGGGCACGGACCCACGAATCATTTCTATGATTTGTATGCAAAGGCCGGGGTTGTGGAATGAACAAACAAGAGAGGAGGGCGAAATCATAATGATGACAACCAATACTCGTAGTGTGGCGTATGCGGTGGTTCTGGTGGCAATCGGAGTGTCCCTGGCGCCTTACACATCATTTCCGGTGGGTATTGCCAAGATCAATCCCACTCAACATTTCGTCAACGTCGTTGGCGCGGTTATCCTGGGCCCGTTGTGGGCGACCGTCATTGCCGCCATCATCGGACTCATCCGAAACGTAATGGGTGTCGGGACGCTGCTGGCTTTCCCCGGAGGAATGATCGGTGCGTTTCTGGCCGGTGTATTGTATAAGCGGTTTCGCAATCTTTACCTCGGCGGAGTAGGGGAAGTCATCGGAACCGGCTTCATTGCACCGGTTGTAAGTGCGATGTTTGTCGCTCCGGTATTTATGGGCAGGGCCATTCCTCTTCTCGCTTTGGTACCATCCTTTCTCGGAAGCACCATTATCGGTGCGATAATCGGAGTTTTAGCCGTAAGACTGTTGGACCGTGCCGATATTATTCAATTGGAAGCCTGACCCGGATAAACCGGAATTGACTATTGATTATTGAAAATTGATGGCCTCGTAAAAAGTCCGAAAAACGAGTTTTTTACGAAAGTGTTTAGTATTTGGTGTTTAGTGTTTAGCACACCAACAAGCTGATATCACATGGTTTATTTTTCTCTAAATACTAAACACAATACACTAAATACTTGATGAATTCGACTTTTTACGAATTCATCAAAATTGAATATTGAATGTATCCCTATATAGTTTTTTTGCCTCAAAATGCACAAAAATAATTACTACGGTACTAAGAGATTGTGAGTAACCCGTTTTTTCTCGAGACGGAAGCGCTGCGATACGCCTATCGTAAACAGGATGATTTCTGGGTCATCAACAATATCGATTTAGGTGTTCGCCAAGATGAATATTTGCTGATTTGCGGCGCCAGCGGGTCCGGCAAATCGACCCTGTGTCGAACCTTCAACGGGCTCATCCCCCATTTTTACGGCGGAAAGATCGACGGAGATATCCGGGTTGCGGGGAAAACTACGCTGAACCAGTCTGTGGGCGATCTTTTCATGCATGTGGGAATGGTTTTCCAAAACCCTGAAACCCAACTCTTCAACAATACCGTCACTCGTGAGATTACATTTGGGCTTGAGAGCCTGGGGTTATCTCGGTCAGAAATACAGACACGTGTCAATGGAGTAGCTGACAGCATAAAGATTAAAGATCTTCTCCAGAGAAATCCGCATGAGTTGTCCGGTGGAGAACAGCAACTCGTTGCGATTGCAGCCATATTATCCCTGCATCCTCAAATCCTTGTTCTGGATGAACCCTACGCCAACCTGGATCCAATAAACGTTCGACGTGTTCGTGAAGCCTTAAGGTCTATACTAAAACAGGGGATCGGAGTGATTGTCTGCGAGCACCGATTGCCATTGACGGTTGCCGATGCCCACCGCATGCTTGTTCTCAACCATGGCGGTATAGAGTTGGATGGACCGCCTACAACTCTTCTCAACCGGAGCCTTGAATCCTTTGGACTGGAACCACCCCTATCCGTAAAGGTGGGTGAAAGGATGGGCTTGACCCCGGTGCCGCTTGATATCGAAACATTGAAATCGAGAGTTTCCCATCAGTCCATCCCTTTAGATCTTAAGCCCGACTTTCCGGTGCTCCATTCTCATTCTGCAGGTACAAAAAGAATTCTTGAGGTAGAAAACATATCTTTTTCCCTGGATAATTGCTCAATCCTGAAAAAAATTTCATTTGCTCTGAACGAAGGGGAAAGCATTGCCATTGTCGGTGCCAACGGCACCGGAAAGACCGTATTACTCAAACATCTGAACGGGCTGTATCGCCCCATGACAGGAAACGTCCGCATCATGGGAAAGGATACCCGGGCTTTCAAGGTGTCCCGGCTGGCGAGGCATATCGGCATAGCCTTTCAAAACCCCAACAGCCAGTTCTTCAAACTCAATGTATGGGACGAGATCACCACAGGTGCAAAGGTTCTTGATTGCTTCGATGCGGAATGGCTTCAAGATCTGATTAAACTGTTTCGGTTGGAACCGCTTTTGAAGCGGGCCCCGTTTCGACTCAGCGGGGGAGAGAAAAAGCGGGTGGCGTTTGCTGCTGCACTCGCCCCTAAGCCCATGATATTAGCTCTGGACGAACCCACAGCCGGACAGGATTGGTATTTTCGCCGTGCATTGGGCAGCCTCCTAAAAGAGCTTCGGGATCGTGGGCAAGCGATCATTTTGGTAACCCATGATTTGTCTTTCGCAGAACAGCACGCGCACCGGTGGCTGTTGATGGCAGAGGGGAGGATCGTGAAAGAAGGAACCCCCTGGAACGTAATGTCTGATAAAACTGCAATGGAAAAAGCACACCTGGAACCCACGGACGCTTTTCGGTTGTTCGGTTATGAAAGTAGAAAAACTGAAAATGCAGAATCAATCCCTTGATCCCCGGACAAAACTGCTGCTGGCGGTTATCTGGGCCATCGGCGTGGTTGCAACACACCGGATGCTTACATTGCTTGTTGCCCTGGGACTGGTGCTGGTGGGGGTCCTCGTCATGGGCAAAGGGAAAAGTTATGTACGATGGCTTCGTCTGGTGTTGCCCATGGCGATATTTTTTGGAGCAGTCATCTGGTGGTCTGTGGACCGCAATGCCGGATTTTTCGCTGCCTTGAAGTTGTTGGATCTTACCTCTGCTTTTTTTGTCTTTTTTTCCACAACCGTACCGGAGGATCTCGGAAACTCTCTGGTTAAAATAGGGTTGCCCTATCCCATCGCTTTTGTTTTGAGCACCTCCCTGCAGTTTGTGCCGATCATGGGCCGGAAGATTAAAAACGTGCTGGATGCCCAGCGTGCTCGGGGCATACCCCTCGAACCCGGCTGGGCTGCACTGAGACATTATCCGGCTTTTTTCGGTCCGATTCTCATCCAGTCGTTTCAAATGGCGGAAGAACTGGCTGAAGCCATGGAGACTAGGGGATTCGGCCGTTCCGGCAGAACTTTCCTTATTGAATACAGGATGGTTGTAAGAGATTGGTTGACACTGGCAGCAGCCGGCGCGCTGCTCCTTGCTTACTTGAAATACCTATCCTAGCGATTCTACCATCCCCAGGTCAGGTACTGATGAATGGAATCGGAAGCTTTTCTGCCTGCACCCATGGCCAATATAACAGTGGCCGCTCCGGTGACGATGTCTCCGCCGGCCCAAACCCCTTTCTTGGTGGATTTGCCGGTTTCAGGATCTGCCAGGATATATCCCCATTTATTCAGATCCATATCCGGAGTTGATTGGGTCAACAGGGGATTCGCACCGGATCCCACCGCCACAATGACCTGGTCGCTATCCAATCGAAACTCCGACCCTTTAATGGGAATCGGCCGACGGCGACCGGATGCATCCGGTTCGCCCAGTTCCATCCGAAGACAATCCATGCCGGTTATCCGCCCATTTTCATTACCGATATACCGGATTGGATTGGTCAGGAGGTGAAATTCGATCCCTTCCTCTTCAGCATGATGGATCTCCGCGATCCTTGCAGGCATTTCTTCTCTGGAACGCCGATAAGCGATCCGTACTCGATCCGCACCGAGCCGTATGGCGGTTCTTGCGGAATCCATGGCCACATTTCCGGCGCCGAGTACTACCACATCCTTACCCCGCGGGATGGGCGTGTCCACTTCAGGAAACTTATAGGCTTTCATCAGGTTCGCCCGGGTGAGGTATTCATTGGCGGAGAGGATACCCACGAGATTTTCTCCGGGGATGTTTAGAAACCGTGGCAATCCGGCACCCACACCTAAATATACGGCATCAAATCCCTGCTCGAACAGTTCGTCCAGTGAGACGGTTCTACCCACCACCTGATTGCATTCGACAATTACTCCCAACCGTTGAAGAAAGTTGACTTCCTGGGCCACGATTTCTTTCGGGAGCCTGAATTCGGGAATACCGTATACAAGGACGCCGCCTGGTTTGTGAAATGCTTCCAGCACCGTTACATCATGTCCCTTAACGATGAGATCGCCCGCCACCGTCAAACCGGATGGCCCGGAGCCCACCACCACCACTCTTTTACCAGTTGAATCCGCCATAGGGGGAAGCTCACCCGTGCCGTAGGCTCGCTCATAATCCGCCGCAAATCGTTCCAGATTGCCGATGGCAACCGGATCGCCTTTTTTACCCAGAACACATAATCTTTCACACTGAATTTCCTGGGGGCAAACCCTTCCGCAAACAGCTGGAAGCGAATTCTTTCCCCACAGGTTTCGAATCGCCCCGGTGAAATCACCTTTTGTGATCAAGTTTATAAAACCGGGTATGTCGACCTCCACCGGACACCCGGCCACACAGTTTGGTTTTTTGCACTGCAGGCACCGGCTGGCTTCTTCTTGTGCCAACTCCACAGTATAGCCGAGTGGGACTTCATCGAAATTATTGCGTCTGACGCCGGGATCTTGCTCCGGCATGGGGTGCCTGGGAGTTGCTGTCTTTTTACCGGTTTGTTGTGCCATTTTAGCCTCTCCTGCTTTACTAAGAATCTCTTATGGTGCAGTACTCCTCATAGCAGTCTTTTTCTTGCTCAGCATACGCCTCTAATCTGAGCATCAATTCGTCATAGTCCACTTGATGACCGTCAAATTCGGGTCCGTCCACACAGGCGAATTTCGTTTCTCCACCGACGGTCACCCGACATCCGCCGCACATGCCGGTTCCGTCCACCATGATCGGGTTGAGGCTCACCAATGTTTTCACATTATAATCTTTGGTGACCAGGGATAGGAATTTCATCATGGGAACCGGTCCGATGCCCACCACCAGTTTTACATCCTCTTTTTCCAGAACGGTTTTCAACACATCGGTGACAAACCCATGATGGCCGTAGGATCCGTCATCCGTGCACACATGAAGCTCATGGGAGACGGCGCGTATTTGATCTTCAAGAATCAGAAGATCCTTTGTTCTGGCACCGATAATACCGATCACGTGATTGCCTATATCTTTAAGACCTCGAGTGATGGGGTGTAACACCGCCACACCGGTACCACCGCCGACACACACCACGGTCCCCAGCTTTTCCAAGTGGGTCGGTTTTCCCAGGGGCCCGATCACATCCTTATACCCCTGGCCGACTTTCAGTGTTTTAAAAAGGGCGGTGGATTTTCCCACCACCATATAGATCACAGTGATGGTTCCTTTCTCAGGGTCTGTTTCGGCCATGGTCAAGGGTATCCTTTCACCGGTTTCATTGGCTTTCAAAATAACAAACTGGCCGGGCATGGCTTTTCGTGCGATCATCGGTGCTTCGATTTCATTTAAGATGACCGTGCCTTGGGCCATTTCTTCCCGCCGAACGATTGTAAACATGCCTTCCTCCCATGAAAGTGTGGTGGAATTTATTAGACAAAAAAAGCGGGATAGCTCGATCCCGCCATGTTTCGATAATATATTATAGAAGATTGTCTTATGGATTTCAATTCAAAAACTGTTGAGATTCTCCCATTCAGGTGTTAAACGGCAGGCGATATTAACAATAGGGGATACACATAATGAAATTGTTCGACAGCCATTGCCATCTGGATGATCGCTCTTATCAAAAGGATTTTGCTTCTGTATTGGATCGGGCAAGAACGGCAGGTGTGGAAAAGATCATGGTAGTGGGGACGACCGATAAAAGCTCTCACGAGGTGGTGTCCATTGCCGAAGCACATGAAAACCTCTATGCCTCCATCGGCATCCATCCCCACGATGCCAAAGACTGCTCGGAAGAGAAACTCCTGTCGGTTCGAACCCTGGCCGAAAGCAAAAAGGTTCGTGCTTGGGGTGAAATCGGACTCGATTTCAATCGAATGTATTCACCAAGGGCGGATCAGGAAAAATGGCTTGAGAGACAATTGGAAATTGCAGCAGATCTATATCTGCCTGTCATTTTCCACGAAAGGGACAGCAACGGCCGGTTGCTGGAAATATTGAATGCAGGTGCGGATAAGGAACGAAAAGGCGTTGTACATTGCTTTAGCGGAGATAGAAATGAGCTAAAGCAGTATCTGGACCTTGGACTGAATATCGGCATTACCGGCATCTTGACCCACAATGAACGGGGGAAACCGCTGCGAGACCTTATACAATATATTCCCCAAAACCGTATATTGATTGAAACCGATGCACCCTATCTCACACCGACTCCGGAAAGGAATAAATTTCGGAGAAACGAACCGGCCTTTGTCCGATCCGTGTTTTTAAAATTGGTTGAAGTGCTGGATGCGGACCCGGAGTCGCTGGCCGAAACGATCTGGGACAATACCTGCCGGTTATTTCATATTGACAACCCATCCTTGTGATCTACTGTAACATAAAGGCCATTAGCTGAAAGCTGAATGCTCAAAGCATTATAGAAAGGAGATTTACCATGAAAATCAGAATACATTGGCTGGGTTTTGCGACCCTGTTGGTTTTTCTTACAGCCGGCATGGCTGGTGCGCATTGTGAAATTCCCTGCGGTATCTACGATGACGGCATGCGTCTGGACCAGATTGCCGAGCACATCAAGACTATTGAAAAGTCCATGAATAAAATCAATTCGCTCGGTAAAGAAAATCCCGTCAACTATAATCAGTTGATTCGATGGGTATCGAACAAAGAGACCCATGCGAAAGAGATTCAACACATTGTCACCCAGTATTTTATGACCCAGAGGATCAAGCCGGATGCAAAGAAATATGATGAAAAGCTGAAGGCGCTGCATCACATGCTGGTATATGCCATGAAATGCAAGCAGACCACCGACACCGCAAACACCGAAAAACTCAAAGCCCTTTTAAAAGAATTCGAAATCCTGTATCACGGGCATAGTGATCGATAGCGTTGAATTTACATAGTAATTTTGATGACGTGGGATTATAAGATTCGGAATATACGGTTAACCATTTTTTGAATAATGATCCAGTTTTGTAATTTGACTTAAATGCCATTCCAGTACACAAATAAAAGACATACAACCCACTTCCTTCATGAAGGGATAACGAAAAAGGGAAATCCCAAATATTATTTCTCCACCAGGACAGGCGGTAAATTGCTGGATAAAATACCCAAAGGATATGAAGTGTATGAACACCCCGCCAACGGGCAAGTTTTTTTGCGCAAAATACAACCTAAACGCATTACAGATACAGAAAAGAATATTGTAGACAAGAGCCTTGAACGCTTAAACAGACCAAGGCGCTATATTTGTGATATAAAGAAGAGAATTATTACTATTTACGAGTCCAACCAGGATATTGATAGATTAAAAGAGTTGTTCGGTGATTTGGCGGGAAGTGGTTTATCCGAGGATGAGTCAGCCCTAATGGCTGTCATTGACAAAGCAGTCAATTATTCTCCTGTAATGCGGTTTATTCTTGAAGACGATGAAAAAAGAACTTTTATTGCAGAGCGGTTTTGTTTTCTTGGTTCTATCGATGACTGGACTTATAGAGGGTCCTGATTCTCTTAAGAAGCTTGTTGGTGAGTATATTGGGCACTTGGGAAAGGATTCACTATATGAGATTTATTGAGTGTTGTGAGTTTATTCCCTTATTGGCAAATAATTTTATTAAATTAGGCGGTGGATTTGGGTTTTATTACGATATTTTCTTTCTTGATCATCGGTGTTATCTTTACGTTTTATCTCAATAGGTCTGTGCTTGAGTAATGTTTGGCTTTCTGGGAAAGTTCCCAACTTTAGGAGTTCATTCTTTCGCTGACTGTGACTGGGAGGAGATCATGAGAATTCCTGAAAAGAAAATCATTGGGGTCGTGCTGCTGATTGCTGTACTTATGATATCAAGCCACGCTCCGGCCCAAGAGCAACATCAAGTTGATCAAACCTCCGGTGCTAAATCAGCATTATCCACACCAGCCCCGAATCTATCCGAGATCATACCCTTGGCAGCAGAATTGTCCGGTCGTCTGTCGATTCTTGAAAATAAGGTTTCGGGATTACTGGATGTTCATGCTTTTGAAAAGAAGTACGCCGGAATCGATGAGAACCTGAAGGACCCTGCCGGACAACTACAACGTATGAAGGAGTCGAAACAGTACAGGTTCAATAAAATTCTGGAGCTCAGGGAGACAATCGAGCAATACAACGAATTATTAGAAAAAACCAGCAAACCTCTTAGCACAGAAATTCGTCGGCTTAGCACCTTGAGAAATGAGTGGCTGACGGAGAAAAAACGTTGGCGTGACTGGCAATCTTCTCTGCGCGAAGAGGGGGCATTCGATCAAATCGAATCAACCTTTGCAAAAGCAAAGGGCGCTATCGACACAGCCCTGGATCTCCTTTTCTCACAGCTTGTGGCCATGCTGAGAGTTCAGGAGAAGGCCGGTAATATCCAGGCGAAAATTAAAGTGCTTGAAGCCGAAATAAGCACTTTAATCCTAGTTAAGCGGCGTGGGATCATAATTGACGCATCTCCTCTGATGTTCTCGTCTCGATATTTTTCTCAGTTTTCAATCGAGTTGTGGTATGCATGGCAACAAAGCTTGGATGAGATCTCATGGCCAGACAGCCGGTTCTTTGCTCGACAGGGTTGGATCGTTCTCCTCCAGGGTTTCCTTTCTCTCATCGTGATCATCTCCATCTACCGAAATCGACAGGCGTTATATGACTCAAAACGCCGGCGGTTTCTTGCCGTCAGGCCTTTTTCCGCAGGATTATTCTTTTGTACAATAGTGGCAGTGTTGTTTTTTGAATATCGGGGGGTTCCGGACACGTGGGCATTTGTAAATGCATTTATTGGCGGGATCTCCTTTGCCCGAATTGTAGGGGTCTTGAATGAACACTCCTGGAAAAGGCATTTTGTCTATGGACTAACTACCGTTTTGATCGTCACCAAAATCATGGAGGTGACCAGCATACCACTTCCACTTTTCAGAATATACATTGTCTTAACAGCAGTGGTAGGCATTCTCTTCTGTATACGCTGGGCCGGGGAAAGCCAGCGCCTTAAAGAGTCGAACCTTTATAGCTGGTCGCTTTGGTTGGTTTCTTTCTTTTTGGCCTTCATCATCATTACGGAAATTCTTGGTAAAGAGGGGTTGGCCGAATATCTGTTCAAATCTCTGATTGGTACGATGGTAACTGTGCTAGCCTTCATGTTATTAATGTTCATGATTAGCGGTATCTTGGAATGGCTATTCCGCAGCTCACCTCTTAGGCGAGCGATAGCGTTGTATCAGGATACCGATGCTATTATTCGTCGAGTGGGACGCTTCATCAACGTCGCCATGTGGGGATTGATTGTGTTGCCCATTATTCTTGCGTTCTGGGGAGTTTACGATGACCTGCAGGGGGCGATGAAAGGTTTGCTCACATTTGGATTCAATCTGGGATCCCAACGGATTAGTGTTGGTGTGGTGATTATTTCAACAGGCATCCTTTATGGATCGTTTCTCGCATCCTGGATTGTCCAAAAATTGGTCATTGATGAAGTGCTTATCAGGCGTCGAGTAGAAACGGGAGTCCGGCTTTCAGTAGGACGATTATTTCACTATGTCCTCATATTTGCAGGCTTCTTGCTGGCACTATCGATACTTGGATTCGATGTCACAAAACTCACCATCATGCTGAGTGCTCTTGGCGTCGGTATCGGCTTTGGCCTACAAAGCGTTGTGAACAATTTTGTCAGTGGACTCATTCTGTTATTTGAACGACCTGTCAGGGTGGGTGACTATATCGAAATCGGCGGGGACTGGGCTGAAATCAAAAGGATCGGCCTTCGATCCGCAACCGTCCAGACCTTCGACCAGGCAGACCTGATCATTCCCAACGCCGACTTGGTGACCAATCCGGTGACCAATTGGACCCTTAGCAATCGTCAAATCCGGCTTAAAATACCGATAGGAGTGGCCTATGGTTCCGACATTCCCCTGGTGATGGAAACGCTGATGAATTGTGCCAAAGCAAATTCAAGGGTAGCTGAAACGCCCGCGCCTCAGGTGTTGTTTTTGAAATTCGGGGAGAGCGCACTTGAATTCGAGCTTCGCGTATTTGCAGCGAACGCCGATTACATGATGGTGGTCAGAAGTGAGCTTCACCAGGAAATTGACCGGAGTTTCCGGGAAGCAAAAATCGAGATTGCCTTTCCCCAACGGGATCTTCACCTGCGCAGTATGGATGAATCGGTCATTTTACAGCCTCAGGAAACTGCGAAATAACGTTTTGGGTTTGCCGGTTGAAAGATACTCATGGACTCAAAGTTTTATAAAGATTGAAAAAAGGAAAGATGGGGTATTGGAGTGATACAACAGTGGGTATGTAGAAAAAGGACCACCTTCCTGTGGGCCTCTGCTATTGCGAACACGAATGCCCAACACCCCAACAACCCAAATGTTAATAATGTACACTATTGACAAAAGAACCGGTAACGGCTAACATGTCTTTATATGTCTTTCGAGGAGGTGGCTTCTATGTCGAAACGTATAAGTGCCCGTGAGGCCCGGAACAAGTTTGCCGATCTAATGGGAAGCGTGCATTACGGGGGCGAGGAGGTCATCGTGGAGCGGTCCGGACGCCCCGTGGCGGCCGTCATTCCCGTTGATATGTACGAGCGTTTGGTTGTCGAACGCCGTGCCCGTTTCGAAGTGCTGGACGAAATCCGGTCCCGTCTTCCCGATGTTTCTTCCGAAGAAGTCGAAAAGGACGTGGCCCTGGCCCTCAAGAAGGTAAGGACCGCTCGTGCTGAAGATCGTTCTTGACACCAACATCTTCATAAGCAGCCTCCTGTCCCGATCCGGTCGCCCTGCTACGATAATAGACGCTTGGCGCGCCGGACGATACCTGTACCTGCTTGTCACTTCTCCCTCTATTATCTCCGAGATCCAGCGGGTTCTCGATGCCCCTCGTATCAGCAAAAAATACGGTCTCGGTCGCGACCAGATTGAAAAACTCATCTTTTTACTTAAAAGAGATGCCCTCGTTGTTCCCGGGATTTCGGATGCCGCCGGGACCATTCCGGAAGATCCCGCGGATGAGATGTTTCTGTCCACCGCCCTGGATGCCGGGGCCGACTTCATCGTCAGCGGTGACCGGCACCTCCTAGATCTTCGCGAATACAAGGGCATTCCCATCCTCACGGTTCATCAATTCTCAGTGCGTCTGGAAACCCGGTAATCCTCCTAATTCTCTTTCTGGAGCAGCCGAAACGCTTCCCCCTTCACTATTATCGATCCGTCGCCCTTCGTCGTAATATCACTCCCAAAAGATAAGATATTGTTATTTCAAAGTGGATTTACACCGGGATTTCAATTTTCTTTTCTTTTTCGTTGATGGGATGGGCCCAATAAATGACCAGTTTTCCGGCACGGAGATCGAACAGGCAGGTTGCCAGTGTTGCGATGTCATCCGGGGGAAGGGCATTGCGGAAGATGGGATAGTTTGAATCTTTTTGATCGGAGAGAATACTCAATACACTCGATTTATTCGGTTCTGTTTCGGCCTGCATGAGATCGTCTGCCCGAATCACACGGGTTTCACTGGAAGCGCCGATGGTCTGGAGCATGGGTTCAATATCCAGATAATGGTTGCTCCGGTAGTCGATTCCGTTAATTTCTTTTACCTTGAATTGATCCGGAGTAACTTCCACATTGACGATCCGGTTTTCTTTGACGGAACCGATGGAAAAATTAAAGCCTGATGCGCGGTTTTCGGGGGTAATCCGTTTGACGGCATCGTCGATGCTGAGTGCTTCAAACAACGATCGGGTCAGAAAATGCCTTCCGATACCGATGCGAACATTCGGGGGTCTTACATCATTAATACAGAAACAGATGCCTTCGTTATTGAAACCGAACGCGTTACCGCATAAAAATCCCGGATATGAAAAAGCGGTAAATGATGGATGATCCGGGATATCCACTTCCACCACATAGCTGCTATCTTTGTAGATGGGCAATCCGTCTTCGTTGTGGCCGATAATGGTATGCCGATCCGTCTTCAAAGAGACCGTTGAGCATCCCTGGTTTACTTTTCCGCCTGTAAAGACCCGATACTCCCCTCTGAGGTTGATAATAAACAGTTCCTCGAAAGAAACATTTGCTCCGTCGGAAATACCCTCAAGCTCTGAAACATAATGCGGATAGAGCTTTTTATGCAAAACGAAGAGTTCGCTGAATACCTGCTGTCCCTCCGGGGTTCGATGAAAGGGAAGAAATCTATCCTGCAGGGTCTTGTTTTCCTTTAATCCCTGGCGAATTTTTTCTGAAAAATGTCGGCCGATGGAAATTCCGATTTCAGCATGTGTACCATTAACCTTTAAGTGATCCATGAGTTATTCCCTGTTCTCCAATAATCGAATAGGATACATTCCATATTTATTAGCGGCTTCGTACATCCTGCAGAAATTCTCAGGGCTGACGCCTTTTTGGATATTGTGTACGGCTGTGAGCACATAACCGCCCCCCGGAGCAAGGTCTGCAATCCGCTTTTTTACTTCTTCTTCCACATCATTTGGGGTGCCGAAGGGCAGAACTGACTGGGTATCGATACCACCCCAGAACGTAATCTGATCTCCGAATTCGGACTTCAACTGTTTGGTGTCCATTTCCTTTGCAGCGACCTGGACAGGATTCAATATATCCACCCCCATCTCGATGAGATCCGGTATGAACCGGGTGACACTGCCGCAGGAGTGAAGGAATAGCTTTGCGTCGGTATATTGTTTGATAATCTGCCAAAGCTTTTTCTGGTAGGGTTTAACCAGTTCTCTGAAATGCTCCATGGAAACAAGCGGGCCTCTTTCGGTTCCGAGATCGTCTGATGTCATGATCACATCAATATATTCACCCACCTGCTCCAGGTAGTTTGTGTAATACCTGATCTGGAGATCCGTGAGTTTCTCAAAATAGGCATGAATGAAGTCGGGGTTCAGCGCCATATCCATGAAGAATTTTTCAGGGCCGCATAACAACACCCACCCGGTTTCGAAAAGACCTAGAACCGGCTGATCGCCGATAACAGCATAATCCGTCTCTTCCTTCAGTCGTTTGGCTTCTTCCCGAATCCCCTCATACCGCCCCGGATCATCCGGGTCCGGCCAGGGATGAGCTTTCAGATCTTCTATGGTTGCTGATTTTAATGGATGGTCCACCGGATCCCAGTACAGGCTGGAGGGCGGCTTTTTCCATCGGGTTCCCCACTCATCCACATAGGAATTGTCCGGATCGATTTTGGTTTTGAAATTCTTAGGCGGTTTTATATGGATGTAGCGGGTGTCGATGTTGAATTTGTCCAGAACTTCCGGATGCGGCATCACATGATCCCTGAGAAACGCTACTGACTCCCCTTTGATTCCCAGATATTCCTTTAGTTCCTCATAGGGGTCTGTTTCAATGGTCGTGGACAGGCCGCCAAGGTCCAGAGGAACCCGATCCGGTTCTTCATGATTCAATGCCGTCAATACTCTTTCCCTGGGTGTCATGGTTGCCATGTTTGGAATCCTCCTGTGTGGATGAATTGATGATAGCATAGGAATAATCAAACAGTTGCGAGAATGTCAACCAAATGGACGCTCATTTTTCTTGACAACTTGTCAAGAAAACGTTAATGTGGCACTTATTACTAATTCCTGTCTTAGGAGACCACCATGCAAACACTGTCCGTCGGGGAGCTAAAGGCGAATTTTTCCGAAGTCCTCGAAAAGGTAAAAAAGGGGGAAGAAATAGCCATCAGTTATGGGAAAAAGCGAGAAAGGGTTGCGGTTCTTCTTCCGTATTCTCGTTATGGCCAAAAACAGCCCAGAAAACTGGGACCCCTTAAAGGGCGTGCCGGTTGCATCATACACAAGGATTTTAAAATAACTGACGAAGACCTGCTTTTATCATGAAATATCTGATGGATACCCACGCGCTCCTTTGGGCTATTTTTGAACCTGAAAAAATGAGTAAATCCGCCAGGGAGTTGATTAAAGACCCTCAAAATGAAGTGTTTGCCAGTATTATAAGTTTCTGGGAGATTTCCCTAAAGTTCTCCATTGGAAAACTTGAACTGATAAATACCACACCTGAAACGCTGCCGAAAATTGCCGAAGAAATGGGTGTTGAGATACTCCCGGTAGAAGCAAATGAGGCTGCGAGTTTTCATAAGCTACCAAGAAAGAGACATAAGGATCCCTTCGATCGGATGGTAGCGTGGCAGGCGATTTCAAGGAAAATGACGCTCATATCCCGTGATCGGGAATTCAAACAGTATAAGCAATTCGGACTCCGCCTTGTTTGGTAAGACAATAAACGCCTGCTATTCCTCCAATAGTTTTTCTGCACTCGCCAGCAGAATGCAGACGGTCACCAGCTCCATGGCGGTTTGGACCTGATCCTCCGGAGAAAACGTCGGCGCAATGCGGATATTTCGGTCTCTGGGATCCCTGCCGTAAGGGTAGGTGGCTCCGGCAGGGGTCAGTTTGACCCCGGCATCTGCGGCCATTTGAACCACTTTTTTCGCACAACCGTCCATCACATTCAAGCTGATGAAATATCCGCCGTTTGGGCGACTCCATTCCGCGATGTTTTTATTTCCAAGCGCTTCTGCTAACACGTTCTGAACGACATCGAATTTCGGCTTTATGATGGCCGAATGTTTTTTCATGTGGCTTTCTATGCCGGCCATGTTTTTGAGGAAACGGACATGCCGGAGCTGATTGATCTTATCCGGGCCGATGGTCTGAACGGACATCAGCTTCCGGGTATGTTCCATGTTCTTAACGCTTCCGGCCATCAAAGCAATACCGGCTCCGGCAATACTGATTTTCGAGGTGGAACCGAAAATGAAGACCCTTTCCGGATTCCCGGCCTGCCTGCAGGCATCCAGAACATTTTTCAAGGTGTCGGGTGTATCCGTCAGGTGATGGGCGGTATATGCATTGTCCCAGAACATTCGAAAATCTTCGGCCTTTGTATTCATGCTTGCGAGCCGGTCCACCACCTCATCCGAAAAGCTAATTCCTGTGGGGTTGTTGTATTTCGGGGTACACCAGATGCCCTTGATGGCATCATCTCCGGATACCAGTTCCTCCACCCGATCCATATCCGGTCCGTTGCCGTCCATTTCAACCGGAATCATATCGATGTCCAAATACTCACAGATAAAAAAGTGCCGATCATAACCGGGGCTCGGACAAACAAATTTTATCTTCGGAAGTTTTCCCCAGGGAACTTCGCTGTCCACTGTGCCATGGAGAATGGCCCGCACAATGGCATCATGCATGATAGCGAGGCTGGAGTTTCCGCCGATAACGATTTCTTCGGGAGCGACTTCGAGAAATTCGGCAAACAGCTTTTTGGCTTCCGGAAGACCGTCGAGCCCTCCGTAGTTTCGACAATCAATGCCCTCAGCCGATTTATAGCTCTCTCCATCGATGCAGTCGAGCATTCCGTTGGCAAGGTCCAATTGCTCTGCGCAGGGTTTACCTCGTGTTATATCGAGGCTCAAATTTTTCGCTTTAAATTCCTGATACTGATTCTGCAGATCCCTTTTGTGCGCCTCCAGTTCACTTACGCTGAGTTTGGTAAAGTCCGTCATCTTTTTTTCTCCTGTTTTGATGCTGCAACCGTTTCGGCCAGCAGACATAAGATTTCATACATGATGGCAGCACCCACAAGTGCGGTGTTGCCGCTCGGGTCATATGGGGGCGCTACCTCCACCACATCTGCACCGATTAGATTCAATCCGCTAAGGCCCCTCAACAGCGCCTGGGCATCGATGGTGGTCAAACCACCCACTTCCGGAGTTCCTGTACCGGGAGCATACACCGGGTCCAGGCCGTCGATATCAAAAGAAATGTAAGTAGGCCCTTCCCCTACCACGCTTCGCGTTTCCGCGATCACTGCCTGCACACCGAGCCTTACGAATTCTTCGATAAAAATGACTCGCATGCCATTCTCGTGCGAGTAATCCCAGCCCTCGGTTGAGTTTTGAGGCCCGCGAATACCGATCTGCACCGTACGTTTCGGGTCCAGCAAACCTTCCTCAACAGCCCGGCGAAACGGTGACCCGTGTGCGAATTTAGAGCCAAAAGACCCGTCCCAAGTATCGGTATGCGCGTCGACATGAATCAATCCGACGGGCCCACCTGAAGCAAACGTGCGGAGAATCGGAAGGGTGATGGAATGATCGCCGCCTGCAGCCAGGATGACGACGCCGGCGGAATGAATGCGTTTGAAGAATTGAGTTATGTCCTGATGAGCAGCCTCCACATCGTATACGTTTGTGAAAGGGACATCGCCTGCGTCACCAATTCGGCACAGGGAATAGGGATTTACTCGCGTCACGTGGTGAATGGATCGCATCATGCTGGATGCGTTGCGAATTTCACGCGGACCGTGCCGGGCGCCGGGTCGGTTTGTCACCGCACCATCATAGGGGACACCGATCATGGCAATGTCAACGTCGGACGGATGGGTGATCAGCGGGGTTCTCATAAATGTTGGAATTCCCATATACCGCGGGGCTTTCATGGTTTCTGAGGGATCTTTTTTGATAGAATCTTGTTCTTTCATTGTTCACCTATGTCTGTCTTCCCTATGGAGTTGACTCCTTGTTTCCGAAAACGGATTCTGTTGACTATCCGGTTTTTGTTCCTGTAAAAAACAGTACTCGATTCTTTAAATCAAACGATATATGATTTCAACAAGCATTTCCGAAAAACTGAAACGGGGGTAATTCCATGGCCTTTGATCTATTGTTGAAGGGAGGGACGTTGATCGACCCGTCTCAAGGTATTCACGGGGTAAAGGACATCGCTTTTACGGACGGAAAAGTTGCGGCTGTGGCCGACGATCTCGGACAACCGGAAACCAAGCAGATTATCGACTGCTCAAACCGGTTCGTCTCTCCCGGATGGGTCGATCTGCACGTTCATGCATTTTGGGGTTGCAGTCACTACGGCATCGAGCCGGATCCTTATTTTATCACAAACGGTGTTACCACCGCGCTGGATGTGGGGTCTGCCGGCGCTGATACATTTGCGGGGTTTCGCCGATATGTCATCGAGGCCAGCGACACCAGACTGTTTGCCTATCTCCACATTTCCTCGATGGGTATGCTTTCCGGAGAAATCGGCGAACTGAAGTACATGGCCTATGCTGATGTGGGAAAGGCGGTGGAGACGGTTGAACAGCACCGGGATATTATCTTGGGTATCAAGGTCCGTTTGACCAGAGATCTTGTGGATCAGACGGCCGGTATTCAACCGCTTTATCTCGCCCGAAAAGCTGCGGATGAAGTGGGATTACCGGTCATGGTGCACCCGAATGACGCCTGGTCGGATTCCCTCGACGATATTTTGTCCGTCATGCGAACGGGAGATATTCTGACCCACTGCTTCCATGGGTACGGCTGCGGGATCTTGGATTCAAACGGCAAGGTCCGGAATACCGTCCTTGAAGCAAGAGAACGGGGAATTCTTTTCGATGTGGGACACGGCAGGGGGAGTTTTAAATGGGAGGTGGTGGATCAAGCCATTGAGCAGGACCTGCTTCCGCAGACTATCTCAAGTGATTTGCATATATACAGTCTTAACGGACCCGTGTTCGATCTTGCCACCACCATAAGCAAATTTTTGCATCTGGGTTTATCCCTGGATCAAGTCATCGAAAGGGTTACCCAGAACCCCGCAGAGGCTATGGGTATGTCCGGAAGGATCGGAACACTCAAGGATGGGGCCTGTGGAGATGCGGTTGTTTTTGATATGGAAGAGGGCGAATTCGATTTTTACGATGCTCATGATCATTGCCGGAAGGGGCAACAGCGAATCGTACCCGCCACGGTGGTTCGGGCCGGACTTGTGTATGATTCGTCTTTCATTTGATCGTAAAATTGAAATAGGTTTTCGGAAATGGTTCGTTTCTAAATGTGTAATGCCACCATTCTTTTCTGTAGTTTCTGAAACCGTATTTTTCCATGACAGCTTTCAGCATTAAACGGTTTTGGCGTTGTATGGGGCCGACCCTGTTGCTGGCTGTCCATGACAGCGGATGGAAGCAATCGAATCCGGTCCCCATATCGATACTGTTGTCTTTAAATCTCTTCTCTGCCGGTTTGTGACATTCACACATCCCCTTTGCATAAGGCTCCTGGGGCGGCAAGGGAAGCGGCACAATGGTCAGATCCACCGCACTGCCCCTGCTGTGCGCCGATTTTTTCGCAATATACCCTTTTCGGAAAAGTTCTGCTTTGCGAATGGTGGAATAGAATTCTTTTTTCATTTTGATATCATTTGCGTCTTTTGCCCATCTTATAAAATGGTTGACTGCCCGTTGAGGCCGGTAACCATCATAGATCTTCAGCGACATGGAAAATTTCAGAAGCTCGGCTTGAACTTTTTTTAATGCCAGGGCCGCCGTACGGGTGAGCAGGCACTTCGGTGCTGAATATCCATCGATGGGCGTTCCCACAAAGTTGTGTGAAGAATAATATCGAATATCCAGGACGATGGAAGGGATGACGGTCTTGACGTCCACAAACCCTTTCTGCGTTTCCGCCCGGCAAGGGGAGATAAGGTATAAACACAAGATGGTTAAGCAGATGCCGAATTTTATAAATAACCGACCAGCCATATCGGTTGGCATTTCTCAATTGCCTCGTTTTATATGAACAGCTCTCTTAATTGCAGCAAGCTCTTGATTGTTCGGACATCCTTGGGTTTTGATGAATCGCTGTTTCGATTGGAAGCATCTTTCGATTCATCCAAATCAAAGTCATAGGCGTATCCGTTTTTAACCGGCACCCTTCTTTGAATGAGTATCGGAACGATGGATGCCGCTTGCGCGCCCGTTACATCTTCATCCGTGTCTCCGATGTAAACAACTTCGTGGGGCTTAAGGTCGGTCTTTTCAAGAGCGATGTTAAAGATCCCGGGGTCCGGTTTTTTTAATTCCACCTCGCCGGAAATAACGACCACATCCAGAAGGGGTTCCAACCCCTTTTCTGTAATAAGCGTATAAATATGGGGGGGATGATCGAAGTTGGTGATTAGGCCGACAACTTTCGATTGTTTGATTTCTTTAAGAACAGTAATAGCATTCGGGGCCAATGAAATCTGCTTTTGCCAGATGGCAGCAGTGGTTCCGGCGATTTTCTTTATCTCTTTCGGTTCCACCGATAAATCCAAGTCATTGCATTGATCCTGTATTCTAAGTTCATAAACCGTTAGATTGTCATTTTCTTTCTTGGGCGCTTTTCTACTGAAAAAACCGTTACAGCATCCGGCAAATTCTTCCTGGGGCATTGTCAGCCCGTTATGCTTCAATAGGGAATGAAATTCCGAAAGCCAGTCCGACCAGGCCTGCTCCATGTCCCCATAAATGAGCAGCGTGCCGAATAAATCAAAGAAAACCCCTTTGACCGTAATTTTTCTTCCCCCCCATTACCCAGTTTTTCCGGTGGCATCCAATGGTTTGATCATCCGCAATGCGTTTACTTTCCGATTCGGGAAATGACAGAATGCTTCCCCCTTTGGAACAAAGCCGACACTTTCGTAAAATCCGCTGTTGTACTTGGGAATTATTGTGTCCACGATAATTTCTTCTGTCCCCGGCCAGTGGGTGACAATCCATTCTTCCATGAACCGAATACAGAGTTTTCCGATGCCCCTCTGGAGATGTGTCAACCTGACAAACAGTAGGGGAAGTTCCGCTGAACGATTGTTTATTTGGTTGAAGGTGAAAAAAGCCATCCGCTCGTCTTTTTCCGTTACGATAAAAAAGGGTTGTTCCCCGGCCATCTGAACATAATCGCCTGGCATGAAAGCGTTTACGCATTCGGCGATGATTTCGGGTTCGAGTTCATCTCGAAACTTCACAATGTAGGCTTCTGCTCGAGTTTTAAGGCAAAACTCGGCATCTTTCGGTTCAAAGGGACGGATGATCATATTACACTTTCCCGGTTATCAACTCTACGCAAGTTAATATTAGCGCCGGCACCTGACACCCGAAACCTTTATCCGACCAATTTCCCGTCTTCTATCAGAATTTTCCCATCCAAAAATACGGTGGGGTTGGGGATGATCACATCGTAATGGGTAGATGCTTTGGTGGTTCCACCGAGGTTGGAACTGGTCCCGATTCCGATATGAATGGTGCCCAATACCCCCTCATCGTTTAGCATGACACCGGTGAGTTCCGTGCAGAGGGGATTCAAGCCGATGGCGAACTGGGCGATGTTATAGACAAACTTGTCGTTTTGATCCGCCATCAGGTTGCGGATGACTTGGGCCTGGGCGCCACCGTCAATCTCGTAAATGAAGCCGTCTTTGACCTTGAAGGTGACGGGTTCTGTGAGAACTCCGATATCATAATAGGGTATGCTGCCGTCTGAGACGATGACGCCGTTTGTCGTTCCCTCAACCGGGGAGGTGTTAGCCTCGATATTCGGTACCGCAGTGAAGCCTGGAGAATCGACAATGCAGCAATGAGAGTTTCCGTCTCTTCCCTCAACACTAAATGTGAGATCCATTCCGAGTTGAGTCGTTACCCGTATTGTTTTGGCGTCTGTCAGGCGTTTAGCCACGCTGTCACATACCGGTTTTTCTTTTCTGAAATCTGCGAAAAGACCGCCGTTCATCATCTGTTCTTCCGTAAAGGCGGTCATTGATATGACACGGGCGCCCCCTTCGGTTATGGCGATTCGGGTAGCATCGGTGTGGGCAAGGGACTTTGAAACCGGCATGATCACACAATCTGCCGCTTTCATTGCCTCGGCTACCGGAATCGGGGGTTCCGCCCCGTCGATATCGGTGGGAGATATGACCATAATTATTGCTTCGGCATCCAGTTCGGTTACTGCAGAGGCAATAGTCTCGGCGATATGGACTTTAAGAAAATCGGTAACGATCAGCACGGTTTCTTCGGGCTTTACGGATGCACACTGTTCCGCGAGAATCCTTGCCCCTTTGGCCATTAATATTTGTTTCATTCGTACTCCTGAGTCTCGTGGTATTTGTATTCAATCTCGATCCCGGCCTGTTCGAACATTTCCTCCGACTCTTTTGCCTGGTGGTATCGTCGTTCACAAACCACCCGTGTGATACCGCAGTTGATCAACAGCATGGCACACGTTCGGCACGGCGTCATGCGGCAATAAAGAGTGGCACCCTCTATGGATATGCCGAGCTTTGCGGCCTGGCATATTGCGTTCTGCTCGGCATGAACGGTTCGCACGCAGTGTTCGGAGATTTCCCCGTTTTCATGGGTCATTTTTTTGATTTGATGTCCCGCATCATCGCAGTGGGTGAAACCCATGGGTGAGCCGACATATCCGGTCACAAGGATTTGCTTGTTCCTTGCGATCACGCAACCGCTTCTTCCGCGATCGCATGTCGCCCTTTTGGAAACGGCATGGGCCACTTCCATGAAATAATCATCCCAGGTCGGACGTTGGTATTTTTCTGAACCAGTATCTTCAGCAGCCATGGTGTTGCTCCTCAAATGTGTGTGTTAACAAACCAACCTGGACAAGCCGGTTGGAGCGAAGCGATTCAATAAGTCCCGATTTATCGGGGAAATTCCAAATCACAAATATCAAATTCCAAACAAATCACAATGACCGAAATTCAAAATCCCAAACATGCTCATGACATTGAAAAAATAAACATATCAAAAATGTTTTGGTCATTGGATATTGTAATTTGTTATTTATTTGTAATTTGGTGCTTGTTATTTGAAATTTTAATCCCGATTTCATCGGGATGTATTAGTTTTTTACTTAAGATGCAAAGAAATGACAATTTAGACTCTAATAGTCATGCGGCTAAATGTAATCGGAGTTATAAGTAGGCGGTCTTAAGTTTTTTCTCCTTTTGATATCGATCGATGGCAAGTTCAATCAGTCTTCCGATCAGGTCGGTGTAGGAAATGCCGCTGGCTTCCCAGAGTTTCGGATACATGCTGATGGATGTAAACCCGGGAAGGGTATTGATCTCGTTTACAATGATTTCATCACTGTCTGTGAGAAAAGCATCCACCCGTGCCATGCCTTCACAGGACAGGACTTTAAAGGTACGGATTGCCATATCTTGGACGTTTTCGATTATATTACCCGGAAGGTCGGCTGGAATTTCAAGACCCGCCCCGTTTTCATCGATATATTTTGCCTCATAGGAATAGAAATCATGGTGGGGGATAACTTCCCCCGGTACAGACGCGATGGGGTCTTCATTTCCCAGAACCGAACACTCTATCTCCCTGCCGTTGATCGACTCTTCTATGATAACTTTCAGGTCATATTCGAAAGCTCCTTCGACTGCCTGTGTATACTCCTCCTGGGTGTGGACTTTATACACGCCTACGGAAGACCCCATATTTGCGGGTTTAACAAAGAATGGACTACCGAAGGCTTCGATTACGTCAGCATAATCGGGCACGGGTTCTCCGGATCGGGCCACCATAAAATCTGCGATGGGAATTTGAGCGTCCCGCAAAAGCCGTTTCATGACATCTTTGTCCATGCCTACTGCCGAACCCACTACTCCGGCGCCGACAAATGGTATATCCGCCAATTTCAATAGACCCTGGACGGTTCCGTCTTCACCGAACGGCCCGTGAAGGATGGGAAACACCACTTCCACCGCCTGGCTGAAGTCGCTTCTGGACAGGTTTGAAATCTCTCCCTCGCTCTGGGGGACAAGGGCCACACTGTCGCTGGCCTGATTGAGGCGAATGAGTTTCGGATTGTCGGAATTCAACAGGAAATTGGAGCTTTCATTCAGCAGCCATTTCCCTGATTTATCGATACCGATCAGCACGGGTTCATACTTGTCCCTGTTGATGGCATCGATCACATTTTTTGCAGACTGCAGGGAGACTTCATGTTCTGCAGATTTTCCTCCGAACAATATGCCGACTCTGATTTTTTTCGTTTGCATGCTTTCGTCCTTTTATTTTGTAAATTAATAGTCCACTATCTCCCTATAATTTCATTCAATCCTTCGATGACAAGAGTCAATTCTTCTTCTGAAGCGCTTGCAATTCTCTTTCCAACGCGTTTGACAGAAAGCGTGCGAACTTGGCTTATTTTAACCCAAGATTTTTTTGGAAGCTTTGACTCGGTTAACTCCAGTGTCAAAGGGAATCCAGCACGTTGTTCTTGGCTGGTAATGGCGACGGCGATGACGGTACCTGATCTATCGTTAAAAACATTGTGGCTTAAAATAAGAACAGGGCGCGAACTGCCCTGTTCACTACCAATTACGGGATTTAGATCAGCCCAATGGATATTGCCTCTCAGTATTCTGGCCATTCTTCCAACTCCAGTGTAAACCCCTCTTCAGCTATAGCTTGTTCAAATTTTGGATCAAGCTTCGAACATTCTTGGGCGAGACGGCTTTTTTCCATACGCGTGAGTTTTTCTCTAACAGCTTCTTGGATAGCCTTGCTCCGGTTGGGAAAAATATCGGATCGAACAAGATTGTCTAAACGTTTCAAAAGGTTATTATCAATAGTTATTGCAATTTTATGTGCTGCCATGGGGTCACCTCAAGTAAGTATGATAATATATCATACCGCCCTGGGTTGCAAGCATAAATATTTATTACATCATTTAAAAGGAAAGCGCTAAGTAGTATAGAATTTATTTGGATTGTCTGGAATGGTAAATACATGGATTATTGCTATGCACGGTTCATGAATGAACCGTGCATAGCAAATTTTCAGTTGATCAATATGGAGTTGTCAGTGCAGGCCGTTTTCGTTGAAGCATTGGGTATAGTCTTTGTCGATGCCTTTGATATGGCTCACCAGCCACTCTTTTAAAAAAGACATGACATCCAAAGAGAGCATCATGTGACCGTTGTCGAACCCGTCTTTGAAAGCCAGCACATTTTTTACGAATTTTGCATGCTCCTTCTTATGGGCAAACGACTTGAGGTAATTAAACTGATCAAAATATTTTTCTTCCAGAGCAAAATGAACGGCGGCATAGTCCACCATACCGTCGAGGATGCCACCCATTTGGTCCTTGCTTTTTCCCGTCTTCATCGCATCATTCAGGTTGTTAAGCATGTCTACCAGTTCATGATGCTGGTTATCGATTACTCCAACCTTTACACTAAGACTATCATCCCATTCAAGAAAAGCCATTCGTTATCCCCCTTTTTTTCGCATTATTCGATCATATCTGAAATGATCCGACAAGATTATGCTTAATGTAGTGTTCCCCCCATTATTAATATCGGCCATTGAATAATTTTGTTTAGTAAAGTAGTTCCTGTGATTGAAAATATATATGTTAGCCGCAGACACACACAGACATACGCAGACAATAAAGATTTTTTGCCTGGGCGACTTGCCCAGGCAAAAGCTTCAAATGCCTTTCAGGCATAAGCGTAATTATTATCGCGAAGCGATTGACTGTTTTTGCCTCCGCAAGTCGCGGAGGCAAAAGGTCCGTGTCCGTCTGTGTGTGTCGAGCGAACAAAGTGAGCGGGCGGCTAATAAAAAACGTTTCTCTAAGAATCAATATCTAACATGCTTGAATCATAAAGATTTTTTTCAACTTCAAATCAATTAATACCAACTAAATCGGAGAAGAACCAAAGTTAAAAGTCGAAGAAGCTGGTAGCTTAAGACTGAACTCCCAGGGGTCATTTGAGTCAATATGTTGTTAAAAGAGACTGAAATTTTGATTGTGGACTGCCAGGCAACCGGAGCAAAACCTCAAAACGGGCATCTGATTGAAATCGGTTGGATGCGGTGTCAGCGGGGTCAAAAGGGTATTTTGACACCAACAGCGAGTAAGACTCTTTTGATTCAGCTACCGGAAGATGTCCATATTCCGAAACAGGTTGAACGAGTGACCGGGATTTTATCTGAGGATTTGTCTGATTCCATTCCCCTGGCTGATGCCTGGGCAAGACTGTTAAAAACGGCTCAAAAGACGGCGCAGGCCAATGAAACTTTTCGATGCCCGACAATCATCCATTTTGCTAGGTATGAGACACCTTTTCTACGGTTTTTGCACCGTCAGTTTGCACCGAACGCTCCGTTTCCATTTGAGATTGTTTGCACTCATGAGATTGTTAAAAGACTAGTGCCGGGGCTCCCGAGAAAGGGCCTGAGGGCGGTTGCCGGCTATTTCGGCTTCAGTACTTCGGAAAAAAGACGATGCGAGCATCATTTGAAAGCCACCCTTTCCATATGGAACCGGGAAATGGAATTGTTGGAGCAGGACCATGACATCCAAACCCTTGATGACCTTATATTGTGGCTTGAGCGCACGGAGCAAAACCAGAAACAGTGCCGTGTATATCCCATGGATCGGGAATTGCGTCTTAAACTGCCGGATGTTCCGGGGGTATACCGTTTCTTGAGATCGAACGGAGATTTGCTCTATATCGGTAAGGCAAAATCATTGAAAAGCCGCGTTAACAGCTACTTTCAGCAAAACCGAAAGCAGCCGGAGCACGTGCTGGAAATGCTGTCTCAAGCCTGCGACATCGATTATACGGACACAGACTCGGCCGTTGAAGCCGCTGTACTCGAAACGGACGAGATCAAGAGGCATTCACCGCCGTATAATATCGCATTGAAGCATGGAAACCGTGAAATCGGATTCAGCACAAGAGACTTCGTAAACCAAGCGCTGAAGCCGAATAAAACCAAACCCCTCGGCCCCCTTCCTTCACCGGGCACCTTGGTTCCGCTTTCCTTATTGAGCGAATTGCCGGCGTCTCGACAAGCACAAGCGGAAGACGTTTCCGCTGCATTGAATATCCCGGACGAATATGCTCCCGCCCTTCTTGTGTTCAGAGAGGGATTAGCCGAGTTTTTTCAAAGACACGAAACCGAGTTGAGATTCAATTCGGCGTATCGGAATTTTATCCGGTTGGGCGCCATGTTTTGGAAAAAAGGGCTGGAGGAGTCGGATGAGGCTATTTTGGAAAAGGATGATCTGATAGAAGAAGGAATCGATGAGATCGAAGATGAAGAATGGGAGTGGACTCCGGATGCCGTGGCAAACGCCGTTGAAGGTGTTGTGCGTAGATGCGTGCATCTGATTCGCCGGGCACGATGGTTTTGCTTGATATCCGAATCGTCCCTGGTTTGGGAAAGAGGGTATAAGGAAAAGGCTGGTCGAAATTTTTTAGTATTCCACAAGGGGAAACTGGTGGAGAATGGGGTTATGAATGTTGGGGAGGATATACCCGTTCCATCCGGTTATAAGAGAAGCACGTTATTGAGACAGCAAAGCTTTGATGTGGCGACTTACGACCGCATGCGGGTGGTCACCACCGAAATCAGAAGACTGCTTTCCGAAGGGAGAGATATTGAACTCTGTCTGAGACCCAACACGGTGTTGAAGAACAAATCGCTTAAACGGTTTTTACAATGGGTTTAGCCAACCGCTTATCTCCGAAATCGGTCCTCCCAGTCAAACTCCGGTGAGGTTACAATATCTTCCATCCGCTGAATCCGGCGTTTGAGATTTTGATATTTCCTTTTGAGCCGATTTACGCCCTGACGACTGGAGTGGGCATAGCTATCGTAGAATTCCTGCTCTTCGTCAGAGTGGATGGGAATTACCGGCTCAAGTTTCATGAGCAAGGCTGCCAGCAGGTACAGGGCGCCTATGGGCCAGAATCCGGTGAACAACAGCAAGGCCAGAATGATCATCCTTACCCAAAAAACAGAGAAATCGAAATATTCTCCAATCCCACGGCACACCCCTAATATCACACCATTTCGGGATCGGTACACACCGATGCCCCGTCGAAGTCTTTCTAATCTATTTATCATTTCTATTCCTCTTTTCCCGGTCTAATAAGATCGTTTCAAGTGTTTCAATCCGTTCTTCCAGATGGCCCAGGCCTTGATAAATCTCCTGCACCATCCCGGCTTCATTGGATAGTTTTTCTCTATCTTTGCGGGATACGCCCCCTTTTATAATTTTAATGGCCATGAGAATGGTCCCGCTGATGATGGCCAAGGCCAGCACAATTCCCGAAAAAACAACGGTTACAATCATAACGGTATGCATGGGAGGCTCCGCTCGCTTTCTATTATGGTTTTGGGATCCGTTTGACTCTCTTCTCTACCTGGATCTTTATTTCATGAAATCGGATAATTTTCAAACTACAGAACCGGTATCAACAAGAGTGATAATAGTCATTCCATTGTATGCGGGTGATCATTTGTATCTGTATCTGATGCGGGCTTCTTCTTCAGTGCCTGCAGCTCCTCTTCAATTTCATCATCCGAGTTCAGTTTATCGAGCTCTTCCTCTAGTGTGGTTCGCCTTCCATAATTGACTAAATCTGCTTCTGATTCCATCCGCTCGATTCGGTTTTCGAAATCATCGAATTTATGGACGGCGTCCGCACTGTCCATTTTCCGAATATCTTCCTGAGCCTGTCTCTTCCTTTTGGCATGAATATGCCGTTGAGTCAGCATTCGTTGTTTGTTTCGGGCGGTTTTGAGTTTTTCCTCCAGTTGACGGATGTCATCCTGATACTGGTCGACAAGTTGGTTGAGGTCGGCGATTTCAGACTCTAGGACGTCTATCCTTCGTGTATATCGACGTTTTTCATGAAGCGCTTCTCTTGCCAGGTCATCCCGGCCCTTTTGAACCGCCATGCCGGCCTTTTCCTCCCAATATTCCGATCTTCCGGTCATTTCCTCGAGTTGACGCTCGGTTTTTTTTCGCTCTGCCATAACACCGGCGCAGGACGCCTTAATTTCAACCAGCGTATCTTCCATTTCCCGTATCATCAGCCGGATGAGTTTTTCAGGATCCTCTGCTTTGTCCAACATTGAGTTGAGGTTGGAACTGACGATGTCTCGAAATCGTGTAAAAATACCCATGACTCACCTCCGTTTTGGTTTTGCCTTAATAGATAGCATCATGCGTGCCAAGTGTTATTTCTTATTTAACATCAAGGAGTTACTTCAATTTGGACTTGACAGGGCAAAAAATAAAGTGGTATAAAAGGCTAAAAATTAGTAAATATAACTATTATAGTGCAATAATAACCATGAAGAAACGAATAAGAACATACCCCCAGCCTTCGGAATCCAAATCTCCTGTGGGAGTGGCAGAGGCGTTGGGTCAGTCAGAAGCTTTTTTAGCTTTTCAAGAACGGTTGTCTCGGGTCGCACCGGTCGATCGTCCCGTACTGCTGCTGGGCGAGCGGGGAACCGGCAAGGAGCTTGCCGCCTCACGGTTGCATTACCTGTCTAGCCGATGGCAAGGACCATTGGTGGCGCTGAACTGTGCAGCGCTAACCCCCTCTTTGATCGAATCGGAGCTGTTCGGTCATGAAAGAGGCGCATTTACCGGGGCGCAGCAGCGACGTGGGGGACGGTTCGAAGCGGCAGGCGGCGGCACCCTTTTTTTAGATGAGATCGGAAATATCCCCGTGGAGGTGCAAGAAAAGATTTTGCGGGTTGTGGAATACAATACGTTTGAACGCGTGGGAAGCTCCGAGACCATTGAAGTGGACGCCCGAATCATCGCCGCCACCAATGCCGACCTGGTTACTATGGCCGGGGCAGGGCGATTCAAACAAGACCTTTTGGATCGCCTGTCCTTTGAGGTCCTCTTTTTGCCTCCTCTGCGTGAACGGAAGGGGGATATCCTATTGCTGGCCAACCATTTTGCAGCCAGGATGGCTTATGAATTGAAATGGCCGGAGATTCCGGAATTCAGCTCCGCAGCCGTTGAATCTCTTCAAAACTATAATTGGCCGGGTAATGTCCGTGAGCTGAAGAACGTCGTTGAACGGGCGGTTTATCGATGTGATGCCATGATCATTGAGGACATATCCTTTAACCCCTTTACGTCTCCTTATGAACCCAAACGGATACCATTCCCTGAACCGCCTGTGCAGCAGGATTTTGAGTCTCAGCCGGATGATGAATCGGATATCATGGCGATGACGTTGAATGAAGCGGTCTGGGAGGTGAAAGTGCGAATGCTGGAACAAGCACTTGTGGAATCCAAATATCATCAAAAGGAAGCTGCTCGCCGCTTGGGGTTGACGTACCATCAGTTTCGGGGGCTTTATCGACAATACAGGAGCAAGAGTGATGAATCCGGATCGGGTTGAATGAAAAGGGAAATGGGCGGTTCTTTAAGAACCGCCCTTTGACCGAGGTATGAGATGACGACGCGTGCTGTTTAATGGATCGTGATTTGTTTGGGTTTTTCCTTTTCCGACTTCGGGATTTCAACGCTGAGCAGACCATCTTTATAGTCGGCCTTGATTTTTTCTGGATCTAATCCGTCCGGCAAGGTAAATGATCTCTCAAATTTTCCGTATGCTCTTTCTCTACGGTAATACTTATCACCTTCCGTTTCATTATCATATGTGCGTTCACCTTTGAGCGTCAGAATTCTGTCTTTGACATCGATTGTGATATCTTTCTTCTCCAGCCCGGGAAGTTCGGCCTTGATGACGATTTCTTCATCCCTATCGTAAATATCCACCATGGGTTGCCAGTTGGTCATTTCAATTTCACCATTGTTAAATTCGGCCCTTGTATAAGAATCATCAAAAAACCGGTTAAAAAAATTCTGCATTGTTACTGTTTCTCTCCAGGGAGACCATCTTACGAGTGTCATTTTTAGTTCCTCCTTTATTTTTAATGATTTTAATCTTATGATACCTGTTCCAATATTTTTATTTGTGTTTCATGATAGATATGTTAATAATGAAACGAGTTATGTCAAGAAAAAAATATTATAAATCTTTGCATTACTAAATATAAATATTATATTGAAGTAATGATAAGGGAAAATCAATTTAAAACAATGCGGTTATGCATTAAGCTCAAGTTGCTTACAGGAATCGGCTCACCTTCAAAGCCGCAAGTGCTTGACTTGAAAAGGTTTCTGCAGAATCGGATAAAACAATTATAAGGATGGACACAAATGGCAAAAAATGAAGATGAAAATGGATTTGAAGGGCTACCGCTTCCAGAACCGACATCGGCAGAACTGAGAGGGCGGCAATCGGTTCGGGCTACATTCCGGATATCCGAAAGAGCCATCGATGCACTCAGTATCGTTTCGGTTCATCTGGGTATTAAGCAGAAATCGCTTTTTGACCATCTTATTGAAGACAGCGACACACTTCGGCTCATTGCAAGGGAAATCGAATCCTATGAATTTCAACAGCTGAACCGGATTCAAAAAACCTATGTTCTGAGCCGAAAAACACTCTCTTCCCTGGACAGAGCAGCAAGATCCCAGAACGCCCCGAGGGATGCTCTGGTTGAATATTCGATTCAACGGTTGCTGCCGATCATATTAAAAGAGCGAGAAAAGCACCTCATGCGGAAAGAAATCCTGGGAGACTTGACGGAGTTCTTAAAAGAAGGTGAAAAAATTCTTAGAAAATCGAAAGATTCACTGGGTTCGGATGACCCTGTTTACGACAGGCTCAGGGCAGCCATGGTCGGCCTTGTGAATGCATATCGCCATATAGATAGTTATGTGGAGAAGGGGAAGATTATCGAAGAATTTTAATACCGCTTCTAACCGTTTCTACAGGTAGCTGATGGGGTTGAGCCCTTTCTTTCGGCGGATGGCTTCCAGGAGTCCGACGGTTCCTGTCATCATGTTGTCGCCCAAGGGAGCACCCAGCGTCATGGTGAGTTTAGAATTCTCCACCAGCTTGCGTTTGGGTCCTGTTGCCACGATGAGTTCTGCTGCATCGAACCCAAAAGCCTTTCTTGTGTAAGCGCCATGCCCCCCTTCCTTAAGTATCTGTTGATGCTCCAGATTTCCATTCGCCAACTCCGGTATCAGAGCATCCAGCTTTTCCACAGTGATGTCATGGGTGTGGTATTCGAAAGATCCGGCAATTTCATCTCCAATCAATGCTGCTCCTACCGTGTGAGATGTTGCCACATCCAACACGATTATCTTCTCCTTTGCACGTGCCTGCGGATCCATGGATGCGCCGAGAATTGCGGCCATCCCGCTGTCCATCACGTAGACTTCATCGGCCGGGAGATCATCGGCAACCATTGCAATGGAACTCAAGCGATTAAACGTCTCTGGAACTTCATTCCTTTCATAGAGCAGGGTGTGCGGGTAGGGGTTTTTATCCAGTCTTTCTTTGAAAAGATAATGACGATAATCCAAATGGGATCGACCATCCGGGGGAACACCATGGTCCTGGGCGCAGACCCCCACGCTTTCGAAAGAAAAGGGGGCACCGAATCCTTCTACAATTTTTTCCAACCGAGGAATATCCAAATCTCCGAGCGTAAATTGATTGAAATCCGACCGGTCGATGTACGCTTTGGTATCCGAATCTTTGATAACAATAATCCCGGTAGCCCGAACTTTCTCCAGATTGTGATGGAGGGTTGCAGCGGCGGATTCGGTCATGACCACCTGCGCTTCCTTTGTTCGTTCTTGCAGGGCCTGGGTAATGGGCCCGCCTCCCATTTCATTTCCGACCACCAGCAGATTCCCTGGAAGATTCTCCACCTCTCTAGCCAGGGTTCGAACCGGAGATTCCACAACCGCTTTATAGTGGATGCCGGACGCATCGTCATAGTAAAGCACGTCCATGGTACCGGCACCGATATCGATCAACAAATAACGACTCACGATTAAACCTCTCTTTATTAACAGAAGATTATTAGCCGCAGACACACACAGACATACGCAGACAATAAAGATTTTTGCCTGGGCGACCCGTCTTCGCCTGAGGCTTCGCCGCGGCAAGCCTTGCCCAGGCAAAAGTTTCAAATGCCTTTCAGGCATAAGCGTAATTATTATCGCGAAGCGATTGACTGTTTTTGCCTCCGCAAGTCGCGGAGGCAAAAGGTCCGTGTCCGTCTGTGTGTGTCGAGCGAACAACTTGTCGGGTCGTAGCTCGCAGAGCGAAGCCTGAAGTGAGCGGGCGGCTAATTAATAGAGTGATGTTGATAAGCCGTGTATTTACATTTTAAGTCGGTTCCACCAACCAAATTGGAGAAGAACCAAGAAAATTTATGGTTCGCACGTCACATGACACACCCCGGTGGGTGTCTCAACGGTAAAAGGAAAATATTTGCTCTTAAATTTCAGGGCGACATTGACCATGCTGATCAGCACCGGAACTTCCACCAGGGGTCCGATCACCGCTGCAAATGCCTGCCCGGAATCGATGCCGAAAACCGCGACCGCCACTGCAATGGCAAGTTCAAAATTGTTCGAGGCTGCGGTAAAACTTAAAGTTGTCGATTGTTCATAGGTTGCCCCCACTTTCATGGAAAGAAAGAAAGAGACGAAAAACATCAACACAAAATAGATGCACAGGGGAATGGCAATGCGAATGACGTCAACGGGTAATTGTACGATAAATTCGCCTTTTAAAGAAAACATCACCAGAATCGTAAACAAAAGGGCGATCAAGGTGATCGGGCTGATTTTCGGGATGAATTTTTCTTCATACCAGGTTTGGCCTTTGGTTTTGATTCCGATGACACGGGTGATGATTCCCCCGATAAACGGTATGCCTAAATAGATAAACACACTTTCCGCGATCTGTCCGATGGAGATATCGACCACTGCACCCTTCATCCCGAGCCATGCCGGTACCAGGGTAATGAAGAAGTAGGCATAAACGGAAAAGAACAGGACCTGGAAAATAGAGTTGAATGCCACAAGGCCCGCGCAATACTCCCGGTCTCCTGCGGCGAGATCGTTCCAGACAATGACCATGGCAATGCATCGGGCCAAACCGATCAATATCAATCCCACCATGTATTCGTGATGACCGGAAAGAAACGATATGGCCAGAAGAAACATCAAGATGGGGCCGATCACCCAATTTTGAACCAGGGAAAGCCCAAGCACTTTGAAATTTCGAAAGACCTGCCCGAGCTGCTCATATTTTACTTTTGCAAGCGGTGGGTACATCATCAGAATGAGGCCGATGGCGATGGGGATGTTGGTGGTGCCCACCTGAAAGTAGTTGATCACTTTGCGGATGCCCGGGAAAAAATATCCCCAAAAAACGCCGATAAACATCCCGAGAAAAATCCATAACGTCAGATAACGATCCAGAAACGACAGCCGCTTTACATCTTCCATATGACCATTCCTTTCTTGAAAACCGCTCTATTTGATCATCAATTGTTTCACAGCGCTATCCAAACCGTCCAGGGACAGTTCAAACATGGGAAAGATATCTCGGATGACCTGAATGGTGCGGGTATACTCCCACCGGATTTGGGAGATCGGATTCAACCACACGGAATGCGGGAACAGGTCCGCCAAAAATTTCAACCGTTCAATACTCGGAACATAGGTCCTTTCCTCGACATGGATAGACCCGTCTGTCATCATCAACTCATAAGGGGCCATGCTGGCATCGCCCACGAGGACCAGCCGGGTATCCGGATTCATGCGAGCGAATTCTTCAATTCTGCGGGGTTTTCGAAATCGTTCCGGATCCTGCCAGAGATTGTCGTATATGGTATTGTGAAAATAGTAAGTCTTAAGATCTTTAAATTGATTCCCGGCATAATCAAAAATGGTTTGCACAATGCGAATATACGGGTCCATTGACCAGCCACCGTTATCGATGGCCAGAATAACCTTCAACCGATCTTTCAGGTTCCGGTCGAAGACGATTTCGATCTCGCCTCCGTTTTTAACCGTTTGATACAGGGTCTCATCGATATTGATTCGATCTTTGGGCCCGGAGGGTATCATGTGCCGCAGCCGTTTGAGTGCCTCGCCGATCATCGGTTTTGTCAAGGGACCCTGATGGGAATAATCTTTGTATCGCCTCTCCATGGCGACTTTTACGGCGGATTGACCCCGGGAGATGCCCCCCACCCTGAGACCTCCGGGATGGTAACCGGAATGCCCGACAGGAGAGGTGCCGCCGGTGCCGATCCACCTGCTTCCCCCCTGGTGTTTTTCCTGCTGCTCTTCAAGCGTTTTCTTGAAATATTCAATCAGTTCTTCGGGAGTCATCTGGCTCAGTTCAGATTCATCCACACCCAGGAGTTTGGATAAGGTTTCGGGGTCTTTGAGCCATTCTTCGAGTAGTGCTTTGGCGGTTTCCGTAATTTCAAGACCCTTATCGTCCGGCAATTCAGCCCCTTCAAATTGATGGGCAAACAACTGATCAAAAAGGTCAAAATACCGCTCGCTTTTTACCAGGATGGATCGTGCGGCAACGTAGAAATCATCCAGCGAGTCGACCAGACCGTTGCTCAATGCCCGCTGAAGCGTAAGAAAAGACGTTGGGCTAACCGGAATTCCGATATCTTTCAGTTTGTAGAAAAAATCGATAAACATCAGATTAATCCGCGACGGTGATGGATATTGCTCGCCCTTTCATAATCCTGGCTTTTCTTAAACAGCACCCCTAAAAAAGGAACATCGCCCTTTTTCAATTGTTTGGGTTTAAAATCCGGGTCCGCATTCAGGGCCCGGATCCAATTGATCAATTCCCGGGTCGCCGGTTTCTTCTCGATGTTATCGATTTCCCTGAGGCCGTAGAAGGTTTCGATGGCGTTTCCGGCAATATCGGAATCGATATCCGGAAAGTGAGCGTTGATGATTTTCCGCATCATGTCGGGATCCGGAAATGCAATGTGGTGGAAGTTGCATCGGCCGAGAAAAGGATCTGAAAGGTCCTTCTTGGCATTGGATGTAATGATGATGACCGGTCGATGTGTTGTCTGTACGGTTTTATCGATTTCCATGATATCAAACTCCATCTGATCCAGCACATCGAGCATATCATCTTGGAAGTCCGTATCCGCCTTGTCGATCTCATCGATGAGCAGCACCGATCTGACCTCCGAGGTGAACGCCTGGCCGATCTTTCCCATTCTGATGTACTCTTCGATGTTGCTCACATCTCTATTGGAGTCTGCAAACCGGCTATCGTTTAAACGGGTAAGGGTATCGTATTGATAGAGGGCGTCCACCAGCTTCATGCTCGATTTGACGTTGAGCACAATCAGCGGCATTTCAAGGCTTTCGGCAATGGCATAGGCGAGCATGGTTTTACCGGTGCCGGGTTCCCCTTTCAGCAACAGCGGCATTTCCAGCGCCATGGAAATGTTTACGATCTTGGCGAGTTCATCGTCCAGTACATAAGTTTGTGAACCTCTGAATTGACTTGTAACCTTTTCCAGCATCTTTGTCTCTCCATATAAATAGAATGATTAATTTTAAAAACGGGATCGACTTTATCATAACTGATGTCGATAACCAACCTTAGATCTAATGGAATTTATTCGGAATTCCGGCAGCTATTCAGGTTTGACCTTTTGGCCATTGACAAATCGAATTCATGTGACTAACTTAACAGGAATTCCAAAAATCCGGAATGACCCAAAGATTTGATCCACAAGGAGGATATAATGGTAGAAGTTACAGTATCAGCAACAGAACAGATTTCTGAATATTTCAAAGGCAAGGATATCCAGCCCGTTCGGGTTTTCCTGAATGAGGGCGGGTGAGGCGGACCATCGCTTGGCTTGGTTCTGGATGAACCCAAAGACGACGACAGTGTATTCGATGTTGAAGGTTTTCAGTATATTATCAACAAAGATCTGATGGAAAAAGCCCAACCCATTAAAATCGATTTCCTGCAGATGGGTTTCAAAATTGATTCCGGCCTCGAGTTTGGATCCGATACCGGTTGCGGCGGCTGCTCCTGCGGCTAATCAAAAAATTCATTGTCAAACCATATCAGGCGGTACATTCGGTAGAGTGTGCCGCCTGATTTTTATTCGCCTTCGCCTAAATACCCTGCTGCTCTCCTCAAAATCCTAAATCGCCAATCACAATTCGAAAATAGTTTGACCTTTTCTCCGCTTTCCAGCTATCTTACCTATCGATTTCGGCCGGTTAGCCCTGATACCGATTGAAAATATATATTTTAGCCGCAGACACACACAGACATACGCAGACAATAA
>CAYSUA010000002.1:0-19327 GCA_964433795.1 uncultured Desulfobacteraceae bacterium
GGCTGACTCCCGCCAGATCGGCTGCGCCATAGGAGCACCAGTTGCATAAAAATGTGACAATTTTTGGTTCCCAGTCAGACATGTCTTATCCTCAAAACTTGTGAAAGCATCCGATTATTTTCAAAACTTTCGATTGAACCGAGTATTCTACTATAACACAAGGAGCGTCTTCAAAAAAGGTGGGGATGCCATAAGGATTCAATATAGGTTAAGCGGTTCAGGGTTCAGCGTTCTAGGTTCTGGGTTCTGGGTTGAAATACCCAAAACATCTCTCATTGAGGGGATTTTGTCTTCATCTTGATGATAAAGTGGTTTCACCCAATGGGTTTTTAGGGCGAAGCCCCGCCTGCTTCACCCGAACGAATGCGATGGCAGACAGTATTACGCAGACACACACAGAGAATAATACGTGGCTATATAAAAATACCACGTTGCTTACGGGAATAAGCTAAGGATGGGCGATGGGCGTTTTCGATGTTAATTCAAAGCGGCCTGTACCTTTTCGGAAAAGCCTTCCGGCGTAAACGGTTTCACAATATAATTGGTGACACCCAGTTTCACCGCTTCCAACACATTTTCTTTCAGCCCTTCGGCCGTTACCATGATAAAGGGAATTCCCTTGAGGCCGTCATCGCCTCTCACCGCCCTGAGGAGGTCGAGGCCCGTCATTTTCGGCATATTCCAGTCTGAAACAATCAGTCCGATCTCTTCTTTTTTCAATGTATCCAGCGCAATGGAACCGTCTTCTGCTTCAACAATGTGATCGAAACCGAGTTGCTTTAACACGCCTTTGACGATTCGTCTCATGGTTGCAAAATCATCCACCACTAACACTTTAATCGATGTATCCATGATTAAGATCTCTCCCTTTTTTATTCTATTATGTTTTCAAGCCGCATGTTAAACCGTTATAATGCTGACAGCAGTGCATCGATGTCATTCTGGGCGAGTCCCTCACCATCGTCTTGAGGACCCTTGAGTTCAGATCGATAATCTTCTACTTCTTTGTGCAAATCGGAATAACTCATGGTCGGATCTTCCCTGTGTTTCTGAATCTTGATACCAAAAGATATGATCAGATCTTCGATGCGCAGTTCCATTGATTTTACGAGTTTTACGATTTTCTGGATGCGTTGTCCCACCAGGTCCTGGAAACTCAACGGCTCCATCATGGACATGGAGAGATTATTTATCTTCTCCAATGCCGTTATCTGTTGAGCAATTATTTCTGAAACCCTGTCGGTTTCTTGTTTTTCTCCTCCGGACGGTATCGTTTTCAACTGTTCCAACTGGACCCGAACGATTTCCATCTGCTCATCGTTGATATCCATGATTTTCATGGTACTATTTTCTAATGTGTCGTTAATCCCTTCCAGCTGATGGCTTGCTTCAGGGATATCCCGGGCGGCCATCTCGATGATTCCCGGTTCAATCTTCTTTTGAAGATCTTTCCTGAAATCGACCAGTTCCTGGGCGATATCTTTTATTTTTCCGGTAACCTCTTTGGTCAGGGATTCAAAGAACTGAACCCGCTCCAGTTTCTGGATGATATCTTTCATCTCATCCAAAGAAATATCCCCAAAACTTAATTTTGGGTCTAAGACATCATGGGTTAGCGTCAATTCTTTTGTTGCATCCGGCATCGCTGCACTTTCCATAAACCGTTCTCCTGAAAATAGTTTCGATGTTTCATTTATAACTGACTAGTCATTTCTTATATTCTCGGCAAAATCTTAAATAACCTTGAATCTAAAAGTTTTCAGGCAGCCATTTGATAAAAAACACTTCTCACATGCCTTTTGGGTTGAAGTTTCGGGCAAATTCCCAATAAGGACTCGGAAGATCCGACAATGAGATATCCGTCAGGAACCAATGTGTCGGCAATCTTGTTAAACAATCGATTCCGATCCTCTTGGCTGAAATAGATGCTCACATTTCTGCAAAATACGATATCGAAGGTTCCTTTATCGTGAAACGACTGTATTAGATTCAATTTCTTAAAAGAGACCATGGCCCGGATTTCGTCTCTTATTCTCCAGCTGGAACCGTTTGATTGAAAGTACCGGTTTAACTTGTCCAGCGGAAGACCGCGCTCAATCTCAAATTTATTGTACTGACCGTAACTGGCATGGGCGATGGCCGCATCGGAGATATCGGTACCCACCAGCATGATTTGATATCGGTTCAATTCTATGAGCGTTTCCTTCAATACCATGGCAATGCTGTAAACTTCCTGACCCGTGGAACATCCCGCACTCCAGATCCGTATGGGAATCTTGGCATTGCCCGCAACCGTGGAAGACCGACGGTCGATCAAATCCGGCAGGATCTTATTCTTAAGCATTTCAAAAGGTGAATGGTCTCTGAAAAAAAGCGTCTCCCCGGTGGTTATGGCATCGATAATTTTTCTTTCCAGTTTTTGGGTTCCATCGGATGCGGCCTTCAAATATAGTTCTTTAAATGATGCACATGCTTGTTCTTCCAGGAGCCTGGCCAATCTGGACTCAAACAGATAGGCCTTTTTGTCATCTAGAACAATTCCCGATATTTTATATATGTATTGGGATAATAATCGTATTTCTTCAGGCGTAATTTTTATCATCAGAATTCGACCGGATTCACAATCGCTATCTAACAGTTCGACATATCTCTTCTGCAATGCTATCAAGTGGTGCGATGGCGTCTGCGAGGCCCTGATCGACTGGAGTTTTCGGCATGCCGTATACCACACAGGTCTCTTCATTCTGCGCAATCACTGTAGCTCCGTTTCGTTTCATCAACTTGAGACCCAGGGTTCCATCTGAACCCATGCCGGTCATAATCACGCCGGTGGCTCGCCCAACATAGTGGTGGGCAATGGACCGGAACAGATAATCAACAGATGGCTTGCAACTGTTTTCCGGGGGATCATCTGTGACCCGTACAATCCTCGTCTTTCCGTCCGCCCCGGCAGCAACCTTCATGTGACGGCCGCCCGGGGCAATAAGAGCGACATTCGGTTGAAGCGGTTCTCCATCAACCGCTTCCTTTACCGGAATCTGGCATTTTGCGTTCAAATTGTTCGCCAGCGACTGGGTAAATACAGGGGGCATGTGTTGAACGATAAGTATCGGCACATCCAAATCGGCCGGCAATTTCGGCATCATTTGGGCCAGGGCGTTGGGTCCGCCGGTGGAAATACCGATAACGATAATATCCGATTTTTCTCTCTTCACATGACCCCGGATCTCCATCCTTGTTTCCGCTTTGGAAACGGATTTAGATCTTGAAGTCGGTTTTTTCAGCAGCTTCAAACCGCCTTTACTATTCAGAATCGTCTTAATTTCTTTATGACGGGCGAAAGCCTTCAGCATGGGAATCAACGCATCTCGAACCGCATTCTGGTTCTCTTCCATGCTCCCGGCCTGGGGTTTTGGAATGAAATCGAAGGCGCCCAGCTCAAGGGCCTTCATGGTCATTTCACCGCCCTTTTGTGTGAGGCTGCTCAGCATAATCGCGCCCACATAAGGTGCTTCTGTCTGCATCCGTTCAAGGGTTTCCAGCCCGTCCATTTCAGGCATTTCGATATCCAGGGTAATGAGATCCGGATTTAAGGAAGCCATCCTAGATAGTGCGGATTTGCCGTTGTACGCCGTACCTACGACTTCCACATCCGGAACTTCCGACAATACATCGCTTACGATTTTCCGGTAAACAACAGTATCATCCACCACCATGACCTTTAACAAGTCGTTGTCCATCATAGATCGCTCATATTAAATGGTTTGCAAGCTCAAGGAATAATAATTTAATTAATCACTGACTTTAAGAACTTCTTCAGCGTTCAATATGCCGATGAGGTTGTTGTCGGTTTTGTAAACCCCTTCGAAGTATTTTCCTTGCACGCCGCCGATATTGGCCGGTGGGGCCTGAACCGAATCCGTGTCCGCACGAACCACATCGCTGATTCTCTCAACCAGCAATCCAATATACTCATTGCCGGAACTGACAATGATATTTCGGCTCTCTTCCCTGTCCACTTCCACAGAAGGGAGGCCGAGCTTTCTGCAGAGATCGATGACGGTGACAATTTGGCCCCGCAGATTCTGAATACCTCTCACGTACTCGGGAGCCTGGGGAACGGGCGTCATTTCAAGAAGCTTATTGATCTCCTGAATCTTCAGGATATCCATTCCACACAGGGCCTCTCCGGCGTAAAAAGTCGCCAGATCAACAGTCTTCCCGTTTCCTTTTATATATGATTCTTGTGCCATGGTAACGCTCCTCTGTTCATCTCTGTTATTCTATTCGTACAATCCCGGGTTCGCCGGGCACGCCTATTATACCTTGAACCGCCCGACCGCCTCTTTTAACTGCTCGGCCAGACCGGACAGTTCCTGTGCACTCATGTTGACCTGGGAGCTGCTGTTTGCAATCTCTCCGGATGCCTGGTTGACCTCGGAAATATCCCGGGTCATTTCACCGGTGACAGTGGTAGCCTGGGTTACGTTTTGGGTCACTTCCTGGATCCCCTGGGAAGCCTGCACCACATTTCCGGCAATTTCCTTAGTGGTCACAGACTGCTCCTCCACCGCTGTCGCAATGGTTTCGACAATCTCGTTGACCTGGTTGATGACTTTGGAAATCTGTTCGATCTGGACAACGGTCCCTTCAGTGGACCGTTGCACCCCGTCAATCTCCTTCTTAATCTCTCCGGTGGCTTCAGCCGTTTGTCTGGCCAACTCTTTGATCTCATTGGCCACCACGGCAAAACCCTTTCCGGCTTCTCCGGCACGTGCAGCTTCTATGGTGGCATTCAAAGCCAGAAGGTTGGTCTGCTCGGAAATTTCTGTAATCGCTTCGGTCACTTTTCCGATTTCATTTGCCGCTTTGCCGAGTTCGTTGATCTGTTCCGTGGCTTCATCGGATTCGGATACGGCCTGAGCCGCAATGGAACGGGCTTTTTCGGTATTCTGGGCAATCTCATTGATGGAGGCGGTCATCTGCTCTGCCGCCGAAGCAACCAGGCCCACGTTGGTTGCGGTCTCCTCCATGGTTGCCGCCACAGAGTCCATGTTGGAGCTCATTTCCTCGGCTGCGGCAGATACCGTATTCGACTTTGAACTGGTATTATTGGCTCCTTCGGACATGTGATGGGAAATATTGGAGAGTTCTTTTGAAGATGCATCCAGGGTTCCGACCCCGGTGGCGATCTCTTTAAACATTCCGCCGAGATTGGATACCATGGAATTTAAGGCCCCGGCCAACACCCCGATTTCATCCTTTTGCTTGATCTCAAGGGTCTGGGTAAAATCCCCTTGGGACATCTTCTCGGCAAACCCCACAGCCTTGGCCACCGGTTTGGTGACGGTGCCTGAAACAAAAAGTCCCACAAACACGGCCAGCACCAGTGCGGAAACTCCGAGCAGGATCAGCGCATACTGCCATTTGTTGACCATCCCGTTGCTGGCCTCCATGGCCTGCTCGGCATTGAGCTTCATCTGCTCGGCAGCAGCAAGTATCTGATTGTCAAGATCGGACAGTTGGGCAAAAATCGCTGTGGTCGCATTCTCGAGGTTTTCCTTTGCTTCCAGTATCTTCTTCTTTGCATGGATCATATTCTTCAAAAGCGGCGCCAACCGCTCAACGGTTGCTTTAATGGCAACCACCGTTTTATTATCCTCGGGAAGCTCGGAAAGCTTCTTATCGATTTTTTCAAGAACAACCGTCATCTGCTTGCGCGTGTTGTCAATCGAGGTCTGTTCGGCAGCCAGGAACACATTTTTTGCCATGGAGTCGATCTCTTTGAAGTGGGACTGAACCCCATAAGACGCCTTTAGAAACAAAATCACTGCCTGCATGGCGTCCGTTATCCTTACGAGACTCTCTTGGGTCTTCGACATCATGTCATCCATTTTCAGGGATGCATTAGACTCAACGGTATTGGCGGTACTGGTGGCCAATTTGTTTATTTCATTCAAAGACACATCACAATCCTTGCCCACACTGATCAGGCTTTCATAACCGCTGCTGTCACTCCCATATCCGGCTTGAACGAGGTTATTTTTTGTCATCACGAGGAAGTCAAAATCCCCGATCAGCTTTTCCATTACCTTCTCTAATTGTTCGATGTTTTGATCTTTCGGAAGCGTGCCGAGGACGGTTCTGGTAGATTTGATAAGACCTTCGATATCTTTTTGAGTTTCTTCAACGGCTTTCATATCGCGCGCCAGCATGGTTTCTTTAACGTTGGCATTGATAGCATTAACAAAGGACGGCACCATAATGGCCGACTTTACCGTAGAGATCGATTCTTCCGTTACCTCCAGCATTTTTTCAAACTTCATGGTCACATCAGTTAGAGATTCTTTGACCATGGCGCTTGAACTGTTTTCAATTTCATCGACGGTTTTTTGCGCCAGCAGTGTGACATCGCTTAAAAGGGAATATGTTGATTTCTGGAGTGTTGCGAGCTGGTCTGAAGCTTTCAAAAAATTGCTCTGGTGATCAATTAATGTATTCACCCTCCCATAAAGGATATCTTGTTCTTCATTCTCCTGGACTTCCTTTTGCCCTTCATCGGTTTGCTGCGTGAGGCTTTCTCTTGCCGTTTCCAGTATGTCCTTTGTATCTGCGCCGGCAACCAGGTTCACCAATGTTCTGAGCTCCGATATCTTCCGGCTGTTATTGTTCTGATCTTCGATGGTCAAACCGATATCCTTCGTGGTGGATATCATCTTCTCCTGTATTTGATTGAGGGATAAAATCCCCGCACCGCCGGCAAGACCGGTAAATACGGCACACAGCAGAAACCCTCCAAGAAGTTTTTGCCTCAGCGTTAATTGCAAGAATTTAGACATGATCCTCTCCAAGTTTAGATCCATTCTTCTTCACGCGCTTACGCAGCCTTTAAATACGCATAAATGGTGTCCATCAGTTTTTCTCCGTCCAGTTTGATTTGATACGCGTCAAACCCGACTTCTCTGCCCCTGGCGATATCTTCCTCCCCGGCCAGTGTGGTCAGGGCGATAACCGGCAGCTGGGCAAATCGGTCATCGTTTTTGATTTTCTCAGCCATCCCATATCCGTCCAATTCCGGCATCTCGAGATCGGTGAGAACTAAAGAAATCTTATCCGCATGCTGTTGAAGGAGATTCCACCCCTCCAGCCCGTTCACCGCCTCAATAACCTGATACCCTTCCTCCTCCAATTGGCTCTTTACCTGGTTGCGGAAGAAATCGGAATCCTCCACATATAAAATGGTGGCTCCGGATCCGTCGGAGGTCTGAATCCGTTCCCTTTCGGAAAACCAGTGCGGATAGAGTGTTTTAATAATTCCGTAGATATCCACCATCAGCGTGGTAAGGTTGTCAATGATCGCGGAACCGAGTATCCCGTCTTGCCTGAGCGTGGATTCATCAAAGGTGACCTGAACGTCCATGGCATCCACAGGGCCTGTTGCCAGCAATCCGGCTTCACGATCGGCAACGAGAAAGACGATTACTATCAGCTCGTCTTTATCAGCCAGCGGTTTGACATGGGCGACTTCTTCAATCGTAGACAGCGGCAGGGAGCCTCCCCGGTATTGCATCACCCGTTTTCCGCCCACTTCCTCGATGTCCGATCGCTTGATTTTTTCAATACGCTGTACCAGCCCGATGGGTACGGCGAACTGCTCATCTTCGGAATTTCTAAAAATCAGCAGGGACTGAGAATCCGATTTGGCCGTTCGGGCTTCGCGAGCCACTTCTGCCGCGCGGTCGCTTCCTTCCACCGAGGTCAGCTCGGCCATCTGGGCTAAGCCCATCACATCGAGAATCAGTGCGACCCGGCCGTCTCCCATGATCGTGGCGCCTGCATACCCTTTGCAGTGGGAGAGGTGACGCCCCAGCGGTTTTACAACGATTTCTTCAGAGTCGTGCAATGTGTCTACCACCAGTCCGTATTTAAGCGCACCGGCCGAAACCACCACGATGTTCACCGCACTCTCTGTATGGTATCTTCGATCTGAGTCGTTACGGTGTTCATTCGCCTCCTCATCGTTTTCATCTTCGTACTGATCCCCTTTGAATAACGGGCTCTTTCGGGATCTTCGATCGGCAATACTCTGCCGTCGATCCGGTTTTTCCACCCCGTCTTCGGGATCGATATAGGTTTTGGTAATATCCAGAACATCTGAAAGACTGAGCAGTGGGAGCAGATGCCCCCGAAGACGGACGACCTCTGCATCACCCACTTTTTCGATGCGTTCTTTCACCTGAGCTGCAGGAATACGAAAAAGCTCATCCATATTCACCTGGGGAATGGCAAACCGTTCATTGCCGATGGAGACAATCTGGCTCGGTATGATGGCAAGGGTCAGCGGCAGTTTGATGCGAATGGTCGATCCCTTTCCGGGCCGCGAATCGATATCCACAACACCGCCCAACTTGTCCAGGTTGGTCTTCACAACATCCATTCCGACCCCTCGACCCGAGACATCCGTAACCTCTTGCGCGGTGGAAAAACCCGGCAGGAAAATAAGGTGGACCTTTTCTTTTTCAGACATGACCGCGACTTTATCTTTGGATATGAGACCTTTTTCTTCAGCGGCTTCTGCAATTCTCTCTCCATCGATTCCTTTCCCGTCATCGGTAATCTCGATATTGACTTGTCCGGCTTCATGATAAGCCCGAAGAAGCACACGGCCGGTGGGATTTTTTTCCAGCTGCTTTCGATCTTCCGGCGCCTCTATGCCGTGATCCACCGAGTTTCGTACCAGATGCGTCAACGGGTCATTGATGGCCTCAATGATGGTTTTATCCAGTTCGACATCTTTCCCCTCAAGGACCAGTTCGATCTGTTTTCCCAGATTCCTTGCAAGATCTCTCACCACTCTGGGAAATTTGTTAAAAACGGTTCCGATGGGCTGCATCCGGGTCAACATTATCGCCTCTTGAAGCTCCGTGGTAATCAAATCGAGCCGCTGCCCGGCAGCCTCGGTAGAACGATTATCCTTAGATCCGATGGCCTGTACCAGCTGGTTTCGACCCAGCACCAGTTCACCGGCAAGGTTCATCAAGGAGTCCAGCAGGCTCACATTTACCCTTAGATTTGCCTCACTGCTTGCCGCAGCCGCTTTTGTATCTTTTTCTATCCCCGAATCAGTTGCAGGATTTGTGGGTATAACAACGCCGGGAGACTCAATGGATTCCACAACTTCACTCTTCACGGGAGCAGCCTCCTGTTGGGATACTTCCGGTTCGGCGGTTTCATCTGAGGCTTCCTGGCCTAACGGTTTGATGGAAAAATCTTCGGCAAGTTCGGAAATATTTTTATCCGCCACATCTGCAAGCGCCTGGATCATATCCGGGTCCAGTATGGTGGCATACAATACCCGGAAAGGAATCGGGCCTGAAACACCTTCATCTTCCAAAACACCTGCAGCCCCGATATCCACATTACATTCAAGTATCGAGCCGCTTTTCTTAAGATCGTTTATGAGTTCAGACGGTGTCTTATCTTTCTGGTGTATATCGCGGATCAGATCAAATTCGATTAAATAAATATACTTTCCCTCTTTCCGGGCACCGACGATATCTCGTTCCGGAACCGTGAACACCGTCTTCCCATCCGGAAAGGCGATATCAACTGTATCGGAACCGGTTTCTGTTTCTTCTTTCACTTCACTTTCTTCTTTTGTGTTTCCGGTGCCGGAGGCAACTGCAGTCAAGGCTTCAATGTGGGATGAGATATCAACATCATTGCTGGTGGTGGCATTACTCAAAAGATTTCTCAGTTCGTCGGCAGCGAGCAGCAGTACGTTGATGTTTTCCGGGCTGGGAATCATTTCCCGCCCCCGGATCATACCCAACACGTTTTCCATCCAATGGGACAATTCTTTGATGGTCTCCAGGCCCATAAACCCTGATCCGCCCTTGATGGAATGCGCCGCACGAAAGACCTTATTAACCAACTCCTCATCGATATCCGCACCACCGGCTTCAATGGTGAGCAGATCGTTCTCGATGTCAGCCAAATGTTCCAGGGATTCTTCTACGTAAAGCCTTAAATTCTCATCGGTTTGAATCGTCATGATATCTCTCCTTAATTCGTAATCATCTCACAATGCACTTAACTTGCGCTCTGAACTTCAAAATGTTGATCCAACTGCATGGTCTCAAAGAGTTGAAACACATCTTCTGAAGCATTGATAACCGTCAGCTTGCCGCCTCTATTGCTGATAGAATTATGCGCAGCCATGGTCACGCCCAGGCCGACAGAATCGACCGCATCTACTCCGGAAAGATCGATGATGAGCTCCTCTCCACCCTTTTTAACTGCCGTCATAAGTTTTTTCTTGAAGCTTTCCGCCGTGGAAGCCACAAGATCTTTCCCCGGCTTCACAACATAATCCGGTGTTTTTTTTCTTCCCTTGCTTGTTATGGCAGTGCTCTTGGTGGTTTTCTTCTTAGTGGTCGGCATATCTCTCCTCCAATCGGGTCTGACTCCACCCTTATCCTTCTGGTGAACAAACACATAAAGCATCCGCCATCCCCTTTGGATGCACATCTAAAAGATTCGACCTTTTGTTTTAAAAAATGACCTTTAAAAGGGGGTGTTGATTGCTTGTTTCTCTTTTAAAATCGGCTATTCACAAAAAATCTTAAGTATTCTTTTTATCGATTTTACAAAGAGATAATCCTCTTTTTTTTAAAGCAAAACTTATGCCACGAAACCGGCTCAAATGACCTGTATCTTGGCATCAAAGCGGACCGAATCCGAAAGTGAAAAGATGAGTTAAACGAGCAACCATATGAAAGCTAACTTGCTGTTTATAAAAGAAAATAATTGTGAGCGGAAAATTTCTGTCTTTTTGCAGGTTAAACCAGGGGAAATCCGCTTAACATCAAATCCGGCCGTGAAATTTACGATATTCCTTAAATGACGGACATTTAGCCATATCTTTGACAAGCAGTTGCTGTTTTGACCCTATGGGTTTTCAAAGCCGAATAATTCCGTTGAAAACCCCGGCCTATTCCTGAATCCTGGATACGGGCATCCTTAATTTCGGATTAGAGTTTGAAATGCCCTACCATTTTCTTGAGTTGCTCGGCCAATTTCGAAAGCTCCTGTGCACTCACATCTACCTGTGAACTGCTGTTGGTCATATCATTGGAAGCATAATTAACTTCAGCTATTTCCTTTGCAATTTCTTCCGACACAGATGAATTCTGAGATACATTCATGGATACTTCATTGATTCCTTTCGATGCCTGTCCTACATTTTCGGCAATCTCTTTGGTTGTTAACGACTGCTCTTCCACTGCTGTTGCAATGGTTGAGACCAGCTCGTCCACGTTTCTGATAATTTCCGGTATTTCTTCAATTCCTTCTATGGCTTGAATGGTGGCATTCTGCATCCCTTCGATTCGTTTTCTAATTTCTCCAGTGGCTTCCGCTGTTTGCCGGGCTAGCTCCTTAATTTCATTGGCCACAACGGCAAAGCCTTTCCCGGCTTCTCCGGCTCGGGCCGCTTCGATGGTGGCATTGAGAGCCAGCAGGTTGGTCTGCTCGGATATTTCCGTGATGGTTTCCGTTACCTTGGTAATTTCCTGCGCCGCAGAACCGAGGCCCTCCATTTTCTCAGAGGAATGTTTTGCCTTTTTTGCGGCTTCGGTGGTCACGGCACGCGCCTTTTCAGAATTTCCGGCAATTTCATTGATGCTCGCAGTCAATTGTTCGGCTGAAGAAGTCACTATTTCAATGTTGGTGGATGTCTGCTCCATTGCAGCGGCAATGGACTTCATGTTTGAACTCATCTCCTCTGTTGCATTTGCTACTGTGTGGGATTTTGAAGAAGTCTGGTCCGCGCCTGATGACATCTCTGCGGATATTCCGGAAAGACCGACTGCCGTTGATGTCAGGGTCTGTGTCACCTCTTTGATTTGCGTGATGATGCCGTGCAGGTTTTCCATGAATAGATTGAATCGCTTTGCTAAAACCCCCATTTCATCCGAATCGTTGGCCGTAAGCCTGCGAGTCAGATCTCCCCCGCTATCTGCGATGGTTCCCAGCTGTTCGGTGATCATTTGACGTTTTAAACGATTCTTTGATTTTTTATAAATCCCGACAAGCAACAAACCACCGATCATTGAAACCAGAAAACCGCGTGCGATTGCGTTCCTCATCACCGTCTCTCTGTAATCAGATATCTTATCCTGATCCAGTAAATAAAAGAGTTCCCAGTCATTGCTGAATGAGAGCTTTAATGATGCCGCCATATGCAACGGCAATCGACCTTCATCCACCCTTTGCTCGATCACGGACCGGTATGTGGCGACCACGTCCGTGTTCCGGCGATCATAGGACATCAAATTCAACGCCTTGTTTGCAAGGAGAAAGCGCCCCACCGGCGGCAGCTGCCACCCTTCCCTTGCAGCCTGTTCAATCTCGCCTTTGGCAATGGGAATAAACGGTCGGTTTAACAGCATGGCTTCTAATATGTTTGAACGAAAAATCACGGATATCAGGCCTTTAAACCGATCCGATGTATCATAAAATGGAACCGACAGAATGATTCCGTGAGAATCTTCTTCATTGCCTTGGTGTTTAGACGTATACTGCGTGTTGTCACATGTGCGAAGCTCGGTGGAAAAGAAACCGGGGATTTCGTCCAGCGTCTTATAACCAAATTCGGGATATTTCTTCTTTATGATCGGGATGTTTTTCACAAACCAGTCATACTCTTCGTCTTCCAGCTCCTCCGGGAAGTCCGAATGATTTGCTTCGTCGGATTCTTCACCGTTTTGTTGTGCTTCTAAAATCAACTCATCATACATGAAAAACGGTGTCTCCCCCTTTTTCGGATCAAACCCGTCAATCACACAGTAAACCTCTGATACCGGCACATTGGATGCCAAATTATTGTATAACTGCTGTATCGTATCTTTGCTTTCTTGAGAAAACCGCCCGTTATCAACAGCGGATGTTTCACCGGCTTTTAAGTTGGCGCCTTCTATTGCTCTGATGGAAGGCAATAGGCTGATTGTCCGTGTATTCTGGTACATAATCCGGAAAGCCTGCTCCATACGGATCTTGGTGCTTGAAAACCGGTTGGATTCTTCGTTCATGAACTGTTTTTCTCCGGTCTCAATCTTCTTGCGATAGTCGATGCCGATCCACATCAATACCCCGCAGATCGCAGCCACCATCAACAGGCCAACTGCTTTTTCCTTAATGTTCATCCCTTTAACCATTTATGAGTCCTCCAAAAATAATCTTCGATCTTATCGATGCGCCGATAGTCTAAACGCTAAGCACCGCAATCCCGGAGAAATGATTTCCCTGATTCATGATTGATCCATATTGATCAATTGAATTGAGTATGAATGAAGGAAGCGTATTGATGGATTAGCTATCAGTTTTATCCATCAAGGGGGGTTGCTGTGTCATCGGTGTTTCGTTGAGTTCAATATTCTATATGCGTCTCCCGCTGTTAATAAACTATTTTTTTAATTAGGAATGATTCTCATTATATACTAGCAAATTCCATACCACTAGGAGCAATTCACACATTTCGAACATAAAAAATGGGGCGGCTGGAGCTATTTCATGTTATTTCTACACCTTATAGGGTTTCAGGTTATGAAGGAGCCTTGAATCGGAAAAACATACGGAGAATATTATCTGTCTGAATCATGACGTTTTGTGAGTTTGTTATATGAAAAACATGCCAAAATGGATAATGAAAGCCCCTGATAAAATCTTTTACCAGGGGCTTTATTTAAATTTCACGAGGGTTGCTTGTGTATCTATGCGTTTATTTCATTTATACTTTAAACTGGCCGACCATGGATTTCAATTGATCCGCTACCTTTGAGAGCTCATTGGCACTCATATTGATCTGGGAGCTGCTGTTGGCCATCTCTCCGGTAGCCCGATTCACCTCGGATACTTCTCCGGCAATCTCTCCGGTGACGTTCGAACTCTGCGTTACATTTTCGGTTACCTCTTGTATGCCCTGTGATGCCTGGGCTACGTTTGAAGCGATCTCTCGCGTGGTGGTGGACTGTTCTTCCACTGCTGTTGCAATGGTGGAGACGATCTCATCGACCTCGTTGATCACCTTGGGCACCTGCTCGATATCGGTAATGGTGCCGGAAATGGAATCCTGAATACCCTGAATCCGGTTCCGGATCTCATCGGTGGCCTCGGCGGTCTGTTTGGCCAGCTCCTTGATTTCGTTGGCCACAACGGCAAACCCTTTACCGGCTTCTCCGGCCCGGGCCGCTTCGATGGTGGCGTTGAGCGCTAAAAGATTGGTCTGCTCGGAAATCTCGGTAATGGTTGCGGTAACCTTGCTGACCTCCTGGGCGGCTTTACCCAATCCTTCCACGCGATCCGAAGAACTCTTTGCCAGGGTCACCGCACCGCCGGTAATGCTGCGGGCCTTTTCAGAGTTCTGGGCAATCTCGTTAATGGTGGCAGCCATCTGTTCTGCAGAGGCGGCTACCATTTCCACATTGGTGGATGCCTGCTCCATGGTGGCGGCAATGGAACCCATGTTGGCGTTCATCTCCTCGGTGGCGGAAGCAACGGAATTAGTTTTGGATGACGCCTCTTCAGCCCCGGAAGACATCTGCTGAGAAATGGCGGAAAGCTCGGTAGAAGAACTGTTTACGGTATCCGTGTTTTCGGCGATATCTTTGATGATGGTCTGGAGTTTTTCAATAAACACATTAAACCATCTGGCAAGCTCACCCACCTCATCCTTGCTCTCAGCGTTCAGCCTGGTGGTCAGATCTCCCTCACCCTCGGCAATGTCCCTGAGTCCTTCTACCGCCTTGTTCAACGGCCGTGTAATTCCCCGACCGAGGAAAAATGATAAGAGAATACCTACAACAATCCCGATTCCGGTCACCGTGAGCAATGAAACTACGGTTCTCTGGTATAGGGCTGTTGATTCGTTTTTCTCCTCTGCGGTGTGATGAATCACGATTTCGGTGAGCTGATCGATGTATCCTCTCATCTCATCGAATTTTTCCTTGGCAAGCCCTAATGTCAGGTCCAGCGCCTCTCTTCTGCCGGCACGGGTATCCGCCTTGCGCCCTTCTGCAACTTTCAGGGTTAAGACTTTCCACTCATCCCGTGCCAGTTCGAATTTGGGTATGAGTTCTTCTTCTTCAGGGGTTTTGAGCAACGCTTTATATTTTTCCCAGCGTTCTTCAAATTGTTTCAGATTTTCGTCGTAAACGTCCACCAGGGATTTGAATACATCTGATTTGGCGTTTGCAAAAATCATGGATCGTTCCGCCGCCAGCACTTGGTGAAGATCGCGATCCGCCTGCAGTAAGTTGTTGATACCGGTAAGATCGACTTCCAAGATATCTTCGATATCTTTTCCGATTTGAAATACACTCCGGTAGCCATTCAGCCCGATGATCATCATGAAGAGGATCATCACCACAAACCCCAGGTCCAGTTTTCTTCCAATTTTAAGATTCTTTAAGAACTTCATTCTGGCAACCCTCCATCGTTCAGCACAGTTAATACCAGGGGCTCACCTAGCTGAGCCCCTGTTTAAGAACCAATTTTCTTATTCAATTTTATCCACATCCACACCAAAGGTAATGGCACCGATTACCTTGCCACCGTCTTTTACCGGTACGGACACCTGAACCAGATACGCCTGGGTACTGTCATCAAATTCTACCTCGTCCACAAACACGGCACCGGCGCCGCCGTTGAATGACTTCTTGAACTTGGCCTCATCGCCCTGCCAGTAGTCGGACGTTTTATCGGTCATGGCCACATTGGCGCCCTGGTTGTCCATCACGAAAATCTCGGCATAATAAGGTGCACCGTCCTGGACCTTGCGGATGTGCTTTCCGGTCTCGGACTCCATAATGGCCTTCATGTAATCGGCAATCCCCGCATGACCTTTCCACTCTTTATCCTTCGCCTTGATCTGGTCTAACGACTTCCCTTTGGCGTTCTCCGCCTTTACCGCTGCCACGATAACGGGATCTTCACCCAGTTTGACCAGTTTGGAATTGGCAAGATCCACCACTTTCTGCGGTGCTTTCTCTCCGGCAAATGCCAGTCCTGCAAACAAAAACATTCCTGAAATCATAATAATAAATAATTTTTTCATTTTTTTAGTTCCTCCTAAATCCTTTTTTTTATTAATTTTTATTTTTAATTTTTGAACATACTTCTTGAAAATATCTAGCTATCAAATAGTCCTCCTCCCACCTCCTTTCTGTTCGCCTAACCAATCCACGAGTCAAGCAGTGCCACCGACCCGGTCAACAGCAGTCAATTTTCTGTATTCTTATTGATTGGTTTTTTATTTTATCGGCCGTTCGGTAAAAAAATTAACCCTTTTGAACCGATGAACTGAAATTATTAATCGGTTCGTCCAAAATCTTATCAAGCAAGATATATGCCTGGGCTGAAGAAACGACGATTTCCTAAAGTTATCCCTGAGATTCGGGCATTTATCATCAAGGGAGTGAACCGGTATGAGAGGGTTGAAATGAAAGCCTGTTGACGCAACGCGTCAAAAAAGTCGTGTTCGAACGGCGCGGCGGAGGCCCGAAACCACGAGGTTGTCTCAGGATATATTTCATGCATCCGAACAAACTGTTACTTGAGCGAAATGCATAACCAGGCATTCTTTTTGTCTTGAAAACAGGATTTCATGTCCGATTTTCCCGGAAACAGGACGCGTTTTGATAAAAAACTGCTTTTGATTTGATCATTCGACCCTTGCAAGGTATCTAACTTCTCATATGCAGCCTGATTCAAAAAAACCCAAAGTAATTATAATCGGTGGCCCGACCGGCATTGGAAAAACCGCTGTAGCGATCCGAATCGCTCAACGGTTTGGGGGGGAAATCGTTAATGCCGATTCCATGCAGATATATAGAAAAATGGACACTGGAACGGCAAAACCCACCCCAAAAGAGCAGGCATTGGTAAAGCACCATCTCATCGACATCATTAACCCGGATCAACCCTTCGATGCCGTGAGATTCGCTGATATGGCCGGTAAAATCATCATTCAGCTTGTTGAGAAACAGATGCTGCCATTGGTTGTCGGCGGGACCGGGCTTTACATCAAAGCACTGACACACGGTTTGTTTCGGGAAAATTCCTCCGATCCGGAGGTTCGAAAGGATCTGCATCAGATCGCTGAGACGCATGGGTATGAGCATCTCTATCAAAAGCTTAAACAAATCGATCCGGCCACAGCCGATAGACTCCACCCCAATGATACATTCAGAATTATTCGTGCACTCGAAGTCTACAGGGTTACCGGGGCACCTATTTCCGATTTCCACAATACGCACCGGTTTTCCGACCGCCCGTATCGGACCCTAAAGATCGGGTTGGATATGGATCGAAAAATCCTTTATGATCGAATCAATAGCCGGGTAGATGCGATGATAGATGAAGGGCTTGTTGAGGAAGTCAAACAACTGCTGGCTATAGGGTATTCTGCCGACCTTAAATCCATGCAATCCATCGGTTATCGGCACATGGCAGATTTTATAGAAGGTCGACTGGAATGGGATGAAGCACTGGATACCATGAAACGTGATACCCGAAGATATGCGAAGCGGCAGCTGACCTGGTTTCGTAAAGACGCGGAGATGATTTGGTTTCATCCCGAGCAACTGGATGAGATTGTTGAACAAATTAATGACTTTGTAGAAATATAGAAAGCCGCCCGTTCGCTCTGCGAACTCGACACACACAGACGGACACAGACTTTTTCCTCCGCGACATGATGGAATGGAGGAAAAAAGGCTCATCGCTTCGCGAAAGAAGATACTGTCTATGAAAATCCAATGGCTGAAAAAGAAAGAATGGTTTTAGAATTGCCCGAAGGGCATGAATGTTAATATCTGGCCAAGTCGGCCAGATATTTATCTGCGCCTGTCTGCGATTGTCTGCGGCTGATTAATTATTTTAGACTATGCGATAAAATGAAATTGGAAGGAAGTCATAAATGCACCTTATATTTTACGGCGGAGTGAGAGAAGTAACCGGATCCATGCACCTTTTGACCACAGACAGTGACCGAATCCTGCTGGACTGTGGACTGTATCAGGGTCGACGAAAGGAAAGCGAGGAGAAAAACCGAATCCTTCCCTTTGATCCCCTAATCTTGACCTCTATCGTCTTATCGCATGCCCATATCGATCATTCGGGTCGGATACCGGTGGTTACCCGACGTAATTTCAACGGCCGTATTATCTCTACCCGTGCTACGTCTGCTGCATGTGAATACTTGCTGCTGGATGCAGCGCACATTCAAGAGTCCGATGCTCGGTATCTGAACTATAAAACCGTCCGTTCACTGCTCCGCGATATGAAGACGTCTCCTCGAACCCATCAGATTTCACAGGCTGCAATAAAAAAGATACGAAAAATGCTGAAAAAGAATGGAAATGAAATTAACCGGGAAGCCATCGAGGATTTGATGGGCAAATATCATCTCGATAAAATAGAGCCTCTATATACGAAGGAAGAGGCGGAGGACTCCCTTTCCTATTTTGACGGCTATCCGTACGAGCACCCCGTTACCATTGGAAACAACACGACGTGTACGTTCTACGATGCCGGACACATTTTGGGATCTGCAATCACGTTGATCCAGGCTTCGGAAAACGGGAAACCTTATACCATCGGATATACGGGAGATCTCGGCAGGTTCGACAAACCGATCCTGAATGACCCGACGCTTCGTTTCAATGGGGGTAATCCTGAGATCGATCTTCTGGTCATGGAAAGTACATATGGCGATCGGCTCCATGATCCGGTTCAGGACATAAAAAGCCGGCTGAAGCAAATTCTTATGGATACCGCCGACAGGGGAGGATCCATTGTCATCCCCGCCTTTGCCTTCGGCCGGACACAAGAGCTGATTTATGTGCTCCATGAACTGTATGATGAAGGTGAAGTGACCCGGCTCCCCATTTATGTGGATAGCCCCTTGGCGGTAAAATTAACAAGAATTTTCGGGGAACATCCTGAAGTTTATGATCAGGAAACCCATGAAACGTTTCTTGAAAAAGGAAAGAATCCGTTTTCATTCGGCCATATTCAATTTATCACAACCGTTGAAGAATCCATGGCCTTGATGCGGGAACAAAAACCCCACATTGTGATCTCCGCTTCAGGCATGTGCGAGGCCGGGCGCATTCTCCATCATTTAAGATATAAAATCCACGACCCGCGCAATACCATTCTCACCGTGGGTTTCATGGCCCGGCATACCTTGGGAAGACGAATTATAGATCTGGGATTACAATATCAGGAATCCGGCCGAAAAGGGGAGCCCCCCCTGGTGAAATTC
>CAYSUA010000002.1:19342-29641 GCA_964433795.1 uncultured Desulfobacteraceae bacterium
AGTGCTCACGCCGATAAAACGGAAATGCTCCGGTTTCTGAAGGAATCGAATCTGAAGATAAAGAAAATCGCCGCGGTTCACGGAGAAGAAGAGCAAACCCTTGCTTTTGTGGACAGCCTGAATAAGGAAGGATTTTCAGCCTTTGCCCCCCGCCCCGGTGAGACCGTGGAAATAAAATGAGTATCCAGCATCAAGGATCCCAAATCGAAAATCGAAAATCGAAAATTCATTGGGCCTGGATCGTTCTGGCCACCTGTTTCGTCAATTTATTCATTAATTATTCCGCCCGCCTCGGTTATGGGGTGATACTTCCGGAGATGATCCGGACCCTGGAATTCGGAAGGGCTGCCGGTGGTTCCATCTTCAACGCCTATCTCTTTACCTATATCGCCATGTCGCCGTTTACCGGGTATTTTACGGATCGAATCGGCGGGCGCGTGGTGATTACCGTTTGTGCTTTCATTTTGGGGCTTGGTCTCCTTCTCATGGGAACCGTCAGTTCTCTTTGGACGGCCTGTCTTTTTTACGCGGTTGTGGGCCTGGGTGCTAGCGGGATGTGGACGCCGTTACTTACGGTGGTCCAGAGATGGTTTTCGTATAAACGGAGGGGTCTCGCTCTCGGCATCATGTCCACCGGTTACGGCTTGGGATTTGCCACCATGGGTGCGGTATTCCCCTGGGTGGTTCACAACTATAACTGGCGGTATGCCTGGTACTTTTTAGGAAGTGCAGCTCTGGTCATGGTGCTGATGAATGGATTGCTTTTGCGAAGCGATCCTGAATCTTCCGGATATCGACCCTGGGGCCAAAGAAAAGAAGATCAAAGCCCGATACAAACAAGAGATCCGATTCGGGTATCTGAAGCATTGCCGAAAATTCTCAGAAACCGAGCATTCTGGTTGATCGGTTTTTCCTACCTGGCCATCGCTTATAGTCTCTATGGAATTACAACATTCATGGTGGATTACGCCAAATATCAGCTTCATCTTCCCCTTGAAAAGGCCAGTTTGCTTGCCACCATTCATGGGTTGTGCCAGACAGTGGGCATGCTCACTGTACTTCCGTTGTCTGATTATTGGGGGAGAAAGAAAACGATTCTTTTTTCCAATGCCATGATTACCGCCGCATTAATCGGAATAGTTTTAATCGGGAATTCATGGAACTCCCTTCTTTTTCTGATCGGATGCGTGGCTATTTTTTACGGTGTAACCTTTCCCATTTACGGTGCATGTGCAGGGGATTACTTTCCAAAAGAAATGATGGGCACGGTCATCGGTGCATGGACACCGCTTTACGGCATAGGCGCCATTGCCACCCACTGGATTACCGGTTTTCTAAGGGACAGTACGGGCGTGTACGATCATTCATTCATAATAAATGCTGTAATGGCTGCTCTGGGGTTGGTGCTCATGGCGTTTGTCAGAAAAGCCGAGTAATTCCGACACGGTAGGATCCAACCCATTCGACTCGCATAGAAGGATTTTCACTTGGACAATGTTTTTGTCAAGGCCATACCGGTTTGGCGGTGGTTGCTTAACGGATAGCCGGGCCAAAGCCTTTTTCATTGGAAACAGGCTTCGACCCGGAAATGTATATAACAGATAGAATATGGCGTTTATACTTTAAACCGCCCCACTATCCCTTTGAGTTGTTCGGATAATCTGGACAACTCTCCTGCACTCATATCCACCTGGGCGCTCGAGTTAGCCATCTCACTGGCGGCCTGATTGACCTCGGAAATATCCTTGGCAATCTCTCCGGCCACCGAGGTGCTTTGGGTCACATTCTCCGTAACCTCTTGAATCCCTTTTGAAGCCTGGGCCACATTCTCGGCAATCTCTTTGGTGGTCACCGATTGCTCTTCCACGGCCGTGGCTATGGTGGAAACAATCTCGTTCACATCGTTGATCACCTGAGGCACCTGCTCGATGTCGGTAATGGTTCCAGAGATGGAATTTTGAATCCCTTCGATCCGGTTCTTGATCTCTCCGGTGGCTTCCGCGGTCTGTTTGGCCAGCTCCTTGATCTCATTGGCCACCACCGCAAACCCTTTTCCGGCCTCACCGGCCCGGGCCGCTTCGATGGTGGCATTCAGCGCCAAAAGGTTGGTCTGTTCGGAAATCTCGGTGATGGTCTCGGTCACCTTGCTGATCTCCTTGGCACCTTGTCCCAGTTCTCCCACCCGGCTGGCTGAATTTTTCGCCTGGGATACCGCTCCGCCGGTGATGGATCGGGCTTTTTCCGAGTTCTGAGCAATCTCATTGATGGTGGCGGCCATCTGCTCGGCTGATGAGGCAATCATATTAGTGTTGGTGGCAGCCTGTTCCACGGCGACTGCCACCGTGTTCATATTGGAGCTCATCTCTTCCGATGCGGTGGCCACGGTATTCGATTTTCCGGAGGTCTGTTCCGCGCCCGATGACATCTGCTGGGAAATCGCAGAAAGCTCGGTTGAAGATGAACTCAGGGTCTCCACACCTTCGGTAATTTCTTTGAACATCTTGCCCAGATTGGAGACCATAATATTCAGGGTCTTGGCTAAGACGCCGATTTCATCTCCTCGGTCGATATCAAGGCTCTGGGTGAGATCCCCATTACCGATGAATTCAGCCAATTCAACGCTTTTCCGAAGTGGTCCGGCGATGGATCGGGTGATGGTGATTCCCAAGGCCACGGCCAGTGCAACCGCCACTACGGCAATCATCATCAAGATGATTCGACTCTGACCGATACGCTTGTGCAATACCAGTTCCCCTTCCACCATGCTCTCATGGACGAACTCTTCCGCTTCGTCTGCAAGGGCGATGAATTTTTCAAATGCCGCGTCGAATTGAACATCCGACTCACTGCCGGCGGCATCCGTGTTGCTTTGGGTTGCTGCTCTTTTCTGGGTGAGGTTGATAAACGCGTTGATCTTATCCGTTAACGCAACTTCTTCCTCTAGTTCGGCGATGTACGCTTTAGCGGTATTGAAATTCTCCAAAATATCATCCAGTTTGACTGAATCATCGCCGCTCAGAAACTCCTCTAAAAAGAGGTGGCCGTTGGCCAGAAGATATTTGGCTCCCCCAGCTTTATGAACTATCTCAATCTTTTCCGGTGTCCCTTTATGTGTCGCAATGATTTCAGATAGACCTGCCTGCAGATCTTCATACGCTTCATCAAATGACTGATCAATTTCGCTTCCGATACCAGCGAGATTCAGATTCCCGTACCGAGTACGAGCCGCCTCGATAAAGCTCTTTATTTGCGGAATCAACTCCTCCACTTTGGATCTTACTTTGGAATCGGTGGATGCAAAAAACTCCCCCTCATCATTCTTTCCGCCATTTAAAATGGCTCCTGCGAACCAGAGGGTTTCATCCAATAACCCCCATACGGTATTGATATCTTCGGAATCATCGCCGGCCATGATCTCTTCAAAAATGAGATGGGCCTGGGTTGCTGTAAGCTTGACCTCCATGGCCGCATCGCCCAATGGGGCCAGCTTGACCCCGATATTTTCTCCTTCCATTCCCACCTCGTTGGTATAATAGATACCAATGGCACCGACGACACCGGCAATCAATGCCAGAATGAGAAATGTGCTGATCAGTTTTGTTCCAATCTTAAGATTCTTTAACATTTTATCCTCCCCAAAAGATACGAATTGAATCGATCTAACGACTTCCCTTTTACATCGTCCGATATGATTTTTTCCTTAATGGTGATTTCTGCCCTCATGAATGGAAAGAATGTTTTAAAAGAAAGAAACATTCTCTCTCTATTCCCGAATACCGGACATTTTCTTAATCGCCATGGGCGTGGTGTTTTCATCAACCCCATCGATGTCCTTCTATGGTTCTCCGATATCCTTACTTGCCAACCTACAATCGCAAAAATGATACCAACCATATTCATTAAGCTAAAGTATCATTTATTTCAGGGAAATTCGGAGACCGGCATGCTAATTACTTACATATTTTGGCATCGTTGGCGGGGTGGAAATCAGAATGAATTGGGACTTTTTGGAGCGATTTCAAATGGCGACACGAATTTTGTGCCAAAACCCTAGAAAATGGTTATAACCGGTGGGATATAATCGTCAATGGCGACGAATTTATCTATCGTGGCTGTCAATCGGATGCCGCACAACCGGCATCCGATGGAAGCTATAGTACCAATTGAGAAAGAATTTCTGTTTCTTCCTTTATTGCCTTCTCCTGTAATTGCATTACCTTTTTCATAATGTCATCGACAAATATTTCATCTTTAATGGAACCGAGATTGATTTTGACGTTGTATAAAGCAGATAGTACGGCGGTTCGGGCCATCATGGCGGCAACAGCTCCATCGGTAACGGCGTTCCTATTTCCCCGGGATACAACCTTTCGCGCAAGCTTTAGTATGCTGAAGGCATCTTCGGCCACACCCCAAGGAACTAATGTCGCATGTTTCAATCCGTCCTGTATTGCCCTCTGCCTTTTCTCTTTTTCTTCCGCAGAGCTTTTAGGCAGCTTATAGGCTGAAAATACGGTGTTGTAGGCGTCTGCGTCTCTGTCCATATCTTTGAGGAGTTTTTCTCGCAAGGGTCGCATCTTCTCTGCAATTGCCGCCATCTCTTCCTCAACGGCTTCATATCCCTTTTTCCCCACCGTTAGATTTGCCACCATTTCCGTAAGGCCTGCTGCTGCCGCCGCACTCAAAGCTGCAATGGAACCGCCTCCCGGAACCGGGTCGCTGGATGCCGTTTTGTCGAGCAGTTCAGACACTTTCAATGCTGCTAACACGAGATCAACCCTCCTTCATTTTTATCAAACACTATTTTTCCTTTTTTGATCGTTTTCTCAACCGAACTCACGCCGATATGGTAGGAGAGAAAATGATAGGACGGATACTCCAATATAATGAGATCACCTTTTTTGCCTTCATCGATACTGCCGATTGTGTCCGCGTGGTCCAGTGCGGCGGCTCCATTTATGGTCAATGATGAAATGACTTCTTCTGTGGTCAATCCCATATAGATGGTTGCAAGAGCGATAATTAGAGGGATGGACTCTGTAAAACAACTGCCCGGGTTATAATCGGTGGCCAAAGCCACTGCGCAACTATGATCGATCATATATCGGGCCCTTGCGTATGGCTCTTTTAAACTAAAAGCGGTTCCGGGAAGTAGTGTCGCCACGACATTGCTTTCAGCCAAATCGCTGATACCCTGATCCGATGCTTGAAGCAGGTGATCGGCGGAAACCGCCCCGAGTTCGGCGGCCAATTCCGTTCCACCGATCCGGACTATCTCATCTGCATGGAGTTTTAATTTGAGGCCCATCTCTTTTGCTTTTGCAAGCAGTCGTCTCGATTGATCGATTGAAAAGACATTCTGCTCACAGAAGATGTCGCAAAACTCGGCCAGCTTTCTATCCGCAACTTCCGACAACACATCATGGATCAAAAAATCGATGAACGCATCTTCTTTTCCCTTATATGCTTCCGGAATCGCATGGGCGCCCAGAAACGTGCCGGCGATGTCCACCGAATGCTTTTCATTAAGGTGTTCCATAACTTCGAGCTGTTTGAGCTCTGTGTCGTGATCCAGCCCGTACCCGCTTTTTCCCTCAACTGTGGTTACACCGAATGAGAGCATGGAATTTAGACGATCCATTCCGGAATTAATCAATTCTTCTTTCGAGGCTTCACGGGTCGCTTTGACCGTACTCAAGATTCCGCCGCCCCGTTTCATAATGTCCATATAACTGACGCCGCTCAACCGCCACGAGTATTCTTCAGCCCTGTATCCGCCGAAAACAAAGTGGGTGTGAGAATCCACAAACCCCGGAAGCACGGCTTTCCCCTCGGCATCGATGACATTATACCTCGGCAGGTCATTCGCTTCAGGTAAGATATCTTCGGTTTTTCCCACTGCCGTAATCACTCCGCCTTGTATCACCACTCCACCATCTTCAATAATGTGCAGGTTTTTCATGTCGTTGCCCTTTTTCGCCTTAAAACCTGAACACGTCACCAACTGAGATGCGTTTTTTATTATCAAATTTCCGTTCATAGCTTGCCCTCGGATAGGCGTACCCCGTTTTGGGTTCTGCGTTCTGGGTTGACCTCTGAATCCTGAACTCTAAACCACTGAACGCTTGAACGCTTACGCGTATCCAGCATCCAGTATCGAGTATCGAGCATCAACCATCCGCCTCCAGCAACCGGGCTTCCAGCACCTGCTCCATGGAAAAATTCTCAATGCCCATATAATAAACCGCTGCATCGACCAACGACTCCATGGGCACAAGCCCGATCACTTCACTGCCCACCACATTCACCCCATACCGCCGGGCTTCTATTTTGATCAGCTCAAATGCACGATATAGCGACGTCTTTGTAAAATCTGTCATATTCATTGAAACCTGAACGATTCCACGCTCTTTGAGTTCGATGCCGATGCCTTTGCAGAATCTTAAACCGCCGCTGATGTGCCTTACCTTTCTGGCGATGTCATTGGCAATGTCGATATTATCCGTATCCAGGTTCACATTATAAGCAACCAGCGGCATTCTGGCGCCTACAGCAGTCACGCCGGCACTCGGATGGATTTCAGCAGGTCCGTAATCCGGGTTCCATTCGGGCTGTTTGAGCTTTTCCGCCATTCCTTCAAACTGGCCTTTTCGGATGTTGGAAAGATTTTTTCTTTCCGGTCGGGCAGCCGACCCTTCATAAAGGAAAACAGGAATCCCGTATTTTTCGGATGCTGTTTTTGCCACTGCTTTGGATACCGCGATTGCTTCCTCCATGTCTATGTTACGAATCGGAATGAACGGAACGACATCTACTGCGCCCATTCTCGGGTGCTGCCCTTCATGCTTCCGCATGTCTATGGCATCGATGGCTGCGCCCATGGCTTTAATCACTGCCGTTTTAAGGGAATCCGGTTCTCCAACAACCGTAACCACCAGCCGGTTATGATCTTCATCTCTCTGATAATCGAGGAGTTTCACACCCTCCTCTCCTCGGAAAGGCTCCACAATTTTTTCGATTTTTTCTAAATCTCGTCCTTCACTGAAGTTGGGTACGGTTTCGAGTATCTTTTTCATGATCATCATCTTCCTTGCTAATTGTTATTTGTTTTTACCGCAAGCGGGCGGTTAGTTTTTCAGCTCTTCGAAAAGTCCGGCAACCAGCTCTTTCACCAATTCCTCGTCGGCCAGGTACGGGATCGTAATATGATCTTTACCCCCTCTTTCCTGATTGTATTTCATGCTGGTTTCAATGGAATGCTCGTTTCTTGCCCAGGCTCTTCTGGCAACACCCCCCATGACGTCCCAGGGAATTGCGGTTTTTATGATTCGGTCCACCCGTTCACTGCCGTCCAGCACCAGCCCGAAACCGTAATTAATGGCTTTTCCGATACCTACCCCGCCGCCGTTGTGGATCGCCACAAGACTCATTCCCCTAGCAGCATCTCCCGCAAAACCGGCAATGGCCATATCCGCCATGATGTTGCTGCCGTCTTTGATATTAGCCGTTTCTCTGAATGGAGAATCCGCACCACCGGCATCGTGATGATCCCGTCCCAGCATGACCGGGCCGATATCTCCGTTGCGGACCATCTCGTTGAAACGAAGCGCGATCTTCATCCGGCCCATGGCATCCTGATAAAGGATGCGCGCCTTTGTCCCCACCACCAGTCTGTTTTTAAGGGCATCTTGAATCCACACATAGTTATCTTTATCCTGAAATCTTCCATTCGGATCGATGCATTCCATGGCTGCTTTATCGGTCTGAATCAGATCTTCGTCTTTTCTGCTTAAGCAAACCCACCTGAACGGCCCATACCCGTAATCGAACAGCAGCGGCCCCATGATATCTTCGACATAGGAGGGAAAAATAAAGCCGTCACGGGAATCTTTTCCGTTTCTGCAAATCTCTTTGATTCCGGTGTCGTAAATCGCCTTTAGAAAACTGTTCCCATAGTCAAAAAAGTATGATCCCCGATCCACCAGGGTTTTAATCAACTCGAAGTGACGCTTCAAAGATTTGTCCACACACACTTTAAATCCGGCCGCATCGGTTTTCATCATACGGGTTCTTTCCTCAAAAGTGAGCCCCTGTGGGCAGTACCCACCGTTGTATGCCGCATGACAGGATGTCTGATCGGATAACAAATCGATTCGAATATTATTGGCAACGGCATATTCGAGAAGATCCACCACGTTCCCATAGAATGCAATGGCTATGCTTTCGCCTCGATCCATATAGGTCTTGGCAAGTGAAAAGACTTCAGACGGGTTGTCGATGACCTTGCTCACCCAGCCCTGACCGTGACGGGTTTCTATTCTGGAGTAGTCCACTTCGGCAATAATCCCGACACCGTTTGCAATCTCTACCGCTTTTCCCTGGGCGCCGCTCATGCCGCCAAGCCCGGATGTGACAAACAGATAGCCGCTCAAATCTTTTTCATCAGGAATATCGTATTTCATCCGCCCGGCATTCAGGAGGGTATTGTAAGTTCCGTGTACAATGCCCTGGGGACCGATATACATCCAGCCGCCGGCCGTCATCTGGCCATAGTTGGCGACACCGATGGCGGCTGCCCGATGCCAGTTCTCTTCATCGTCAAAAAACCCGACCATCAAAGCATTGGTTAAGATCACCCTGGGGGCCTCGGGCGGTGAAGCAAACAATCCCAGGGGATGCCCGGATTCAACGACCAGTGTTTGTTCATCGGTTATGGTTTCAAGGTATCGTTTGATCAGACGATACTGCATCCAGTTCTGGCAGACTTGTCCGGTTTCACCGTATGTAACCAGCTCATAGGGATAGAGGGCCACATCGAAATCGAGATTGTTTTCGATCATCACCTGGAAGGCTTTACCTTCGATGCAATTCCCCTCGTACTCATCAAGCGGCTTTCCTTTCATGCGCCCCTGCGGTCTGAACCGGTACCCGTATATACGACCGGTGTTCAGCAGTTCTTTTAAAAACTCCGGCGCAATGGTTTTGTGCCATTTTCCCGGGACATACCGCAGGGCGTTTTTCAAAGCCAACTCGGTGTCGGACTGGGACAGGGTGAATTCTCTCTTTGGCGCCCTTCGGATTCCCTCCTCAAAAAAAGGCAGCTCCGGCAACTCATCCAAAATATCTTCCAATCGAATGGTCATGGCCTTTGAAATATCGGTATTGGTTATCATTTTTCCTTCTCCTGTTTATATTCATAAAAAGGTACGTAAATGAATCCGATAGAAATCACCAACCGCATACAGCCGACCAAGTTGTATATACAACTATATACAATACATAAAATTTTTGTCAAGAAAAACCCTGAAGCTTTTTCAATGACGTTCTTCTTAACATCAGGTCAAATAGGGTTAATATTGGAAAGCTCGGTGATCAATCTGGGTACTTTATTGATCACTATATAGAAGGAATTATCCATTGAACCTGGGGAGATGAAAATCACCGATAACGTGGCTCATAATTTTTGTTCCAAAAACACGCCAAAAACGACATAGAAATCAGATCGTCCATGGTTCGCCGGTCCTTAATCTAATAAAGTTACAAAGTAGAACTATTTTATAAAGCCCAAGAGCGATAAGGGTTTCTTACCACCGCCGGCTTTTGGATCATTAGACAAAATCAGCTTTTTTTCTATCTTAATTCCCTTAAACTGTTCTCTGCCTTTTCCTTTACCTCCAATTTCAATAACAAATCTTTCTTTTTCATGCTCCACAAGATAGTCTGGGGTTTTTGCTCCTCGTTTTGTCTTCAGGTAATGGAACTTATAACCTTTCATGGTAAGCATCTCAGCAAAAAAATCTTCCCGGATGGCTCCCAAGCACTGCTGCAGCTCTTTGTATAGGAGACGAAATGGAAGAAGCATCAACACTTTTGGTTCTTTGAGCACGTTGGTTCCTTTGGGATAGATAGGGTTAAGTATAAAGGCTTGGGAGAGAAGCTTAACAAATAATTCCGCCTTATATTTCGTAATCCCAAGATTTCTGGAAATCGATGAGAAGTTGATCCCATCGACTTCTGATTTTCCGATAAACGATAGGGTCTTTTCGATCTTTTCAATATCCTCAAATCTCAGATTTGAAACCATTGGTATATCCTTGCGAATGACCTTCAAACATATATTTTGCAGAAGCGGCAGGGGGTCCGGCTCTTCCATCGCAAGTGGGAAAAGTCCCCCTTGCAAGTAGTCATCAAACAGATAGTTAAAGCGCATATGTTCTGCTGTCCACCGGTCATTAAAAATATCGCTGATGTTGATGGGCGGTATTTCAACATTTTTTAAAAAAGATAGATATTCTCTGA
>CAYSUA010000003.1:0-11010 GCA_964433795.1 uncultured Desulfobacteraceae bacterium
TCAAGAATATTGCAGAAGGCGAAGGCGATTTGACCAAACGTCTGGATGTCAAATCTGAAGATGAGATCGGTGAGCTCGCGAAATGGTTTAATATCTTCATTGAAAATATGCGGAACATCATACATGAAGTATTTTTAAATGCCGGTCAGCTCAATGATTCATCAGGATCACTGACATCCATATCCGAGCACATGACCAGCGGAGCGGAAGAAACCTCTTTAAAAGCACAGACCGTTGCCGCCGCAAGTGAAGAGATGAGCGCAAACATCGTGTCTGTCGCTTCGGTCATGGAACAGGCGGCAACCAATATGAACATGGTTGCCTCTGCTGCAGAAGAGATGACATCAACGATTAATGAAATCGCCCAAAACACCGAAAAGGCTACCGGTATTACCAACCGGGCTGTCGACCAGGCGGCAAATGCCTCTCAACAGATGGATGAACTCGGTAATGCCGCCAAGGAAATCGGCAAAGTCATCGACACCATCACTGAAATTTCCGAGCAAGTCAACCTTCTGGCGCTCAATGCCACCATTGAAGCGGCTCGGGCCGGAGAAGCCGGAAAGGGATTTGCGGTGGTGGCCAACGAAATCAAGGAGCTGGCTCGGCAAACCGCTGATGCCACCGGAGAAATCAGACAACGGGGCGAGGGTATTCAAGGATCCACCGAAAATACGGTCACCGAGATTAACAATATCACCCAGGTGGTCAATGAAGTGAACGAAATCGTATCCACCATTGCAACAGCAGTGGAAGAGCAATCGGTAACTACCCGGGAAATTGCGGGCAATGTCAACCAGGCATCAACCGGCATCAATGAAGTCAATGAGAATGTTGCTCAGAGCTCCAGGGTTTCCTCGGATATTGCCAGTGAAATCGACCAAGTCAACCAATCGGCCAATGAAATGACCAACAGCAGCTCTCAGGTGAACTCGAGCGCAGAGGAACTTTCCAAAGTGGCCGGTCAGTTGAACGATATGGTCAGTCGATTTAAGGTGTAAGTACACACCGTAAAACCGGGCCGCGTCCTTCGACATTCTTTCATAGGCTGTTTAGTTTAAAAGGGCTTTCCATTTAAAGGCCCTTTTTTTTATAAAACTGAATGGTTCGCTTCTTGCCAACACTTCCAAAATTCTCTATTCAAATATAAAAGACAAAAGAAACATTAAACACTTCACGAAATAAAACACTTTACCTATGGCACTACAGAAATAAAAATAAGGACAACCCGTGAGAATTCAGGGTATTATCATTGGCGGCATATCCGTTTTACTTGATAATTTCGAAAAGGAGAAATGATTATGACGAAACGTTTACAGGATCGTGTTGCAATGGTCGTGGGAGCCGGTTCATGCGGGCCGGGATGGGGCAACGGTAAGGCCGCAGCGGTGCTCTACGCCCGTGAGGGGGCACGTGTATTCTGTGTGGATATCGAATCGAAAGCTGCCGAAGAAACCTGTGACATTATTATAAAAGAAGGCAATATGGCCGCATCTTATGCTGCTGATGTGAGTCAAGGGGATCAGGTGGAAGCCATGGCAAATGCCTGCCTGTCCGCTTTCGATCGAATCGATATACTGCATAACAATGTGGGTATTGTCGAACACGGCGGCGTGGTGGAAGCCTCTGAAGAAAGTTGGGACCATGTGCTTGCAGTGAATCTCAAAAGCATCTTCTTAACCTGCAAACATGTTCTACCTCATATGGAAAAGGCGGGTAAAGGGGCCATCATAAACATCTCTTCAACCGCCGGTGTCCGCCACATGGGAACGAAATATTGCTCATACACATCCACAAAAGCAGCCATTATCCAATTGACGCGTGAAATTGCCATGAATTATGCGCGCAGCGGCATACGGGCCAATACAATTATTCCCGGGGTGATTCACACGCCTCTGGTGGAGCAATTCTATGGCGGGTACTCGCCCGAAGAACGGGAGCGCATGATTGCATATCGAAACGATCAAATTCCCATGGGTCGGATGGGTGATGCCTGGGATGTGGCAAATGCTTCCTTATTTCTGGTGTCGGATGAAGCCAAATATATTACCGGAACCGAGATTGTTGTGGACGGCGGGTTGATTGCGAAGTGCTTGTAAAAGGAAAACCCCGAGTGACCCTTTCTGAAATTTGACTTCCCCTTTCGGTTAATCTTGGCAACTCCATCCGATTTTCCCTTGGAGGCAAAACCTTCAAGTTTCCATCGAACTTTGTCCCCTAGCGTCTGAATCAAATCCCTTACTTTGGATCTCTCGGGGTTGGCTCATATAATATAATAATGAGATAGTTTGTCAAGCTTTTTTTCTACTTTTCTTAATTTTTTTTTACTTCTTTTTAACGTCCTGATTTACTTCTAAGTTTTTCTTCTATGTCTTCTCAAGGCCCGTCACTTGGTCTTTTAGGATTCCAATATAGGGTAAGTTTCTGTAAAGTTGAAGGAAATCGAGACCATACCCGACCACAAATCTGTCGGGGATCTCATATCCACAAAAATCGATGGGAACGTTCACAATTCTCCTCGCCGGTTTGTCCAGGAAAGTGCATAATCGGATACTTTTCGGATGCCGTGCCTGAAGGTTTCGAAGAATATAGCCCACGGTCATGCCGGTGTCCACAATACCTTCGATCACGAGCAGGTCACGTCCTTCGATGGCATTATCAAGATCTTTTACAATACGCACGGCACCATTGGACGGCTGAGTGCCGTGGTAACTCGATACGGCGATAAAATCCATCTCCATGGGAATCTTAATATGCTTGATGAGATCACTCATAAACATGGTGCACCCTTTGAGCACCCCAACCAGCAAAGGCACCGCCTCTTCATAGGCCTCTGAGATTTCTTTTCCCATCTCGGCCACGCGCTTCTCAATGGCTTCGGGATCAAACAAAATCCTAACAATGTCACGCTCTAGTTCGCTCAAATTTATTCTCCAACATCGATATTAGAGGATCGAAAAACACAATAAAACGTATCGCTTTTCGATCGTCATGCCCATTTCGCAATTTATAAATCGTAAAACGATATCCGTAAATCAACAAGCGAAAATTGACAATTGTAAATCGCAAATCGCAAATTTCATAGTCCCTCTTTTTTAGGTTCATGATCGGTTGTTTCAGGCTCAGGAGCCAATAACCCGTATTTTGCCATCAGTCGATAGAAATCTCGTTGATAAAAAATCCTGATATTGATTTCTGGGTATAATTTCCGCAGCTTACGCACTTTCCGATTCTTACGGGTGACAAGGCTCTGTTTCATGGTGGTGAGTTCAATGTAAAGATCCTGTTCAGGCAAATAAAAATCCGGGGTGAACGCTTCGATTATCTTTCCCTCTTCATTGGTTTCCAGCGGAAAACTGTCCGGCTCATATGAAAATGGAATCCCGTAAAATTCGAGAAAACGGGCGAACTCTTCCTCAGAGAAATGCACGAAGTGATCGTTTTCCCGGTCTTCATCCGTTTCGGAAATAATATTTTCAATAATCTGGTTTCGCTGAATCTGCTGGATCTGCATCTCGTCCATAGCACAGCAAATAAGGTTTAAGGCCTGATCTATGGCCAGACGATTCATTTGAAGGGTCAGGTCATAAAGATTCGGGTCTGCCCAATTGAGGTCGTAAAGAAAACGCAGGTACCTGGCGCGCTGATTTTCAAGATCTCTTGTCCAACGTCTGGCCTCCCGGGATGACATCTCTTCGCTGTCTTGAATATTTCGAACCCGGAATTGACGGGGCGCGACAATCTTAACGTGCAGTGTTCCGGGACAATTTCTGAACAACCCCTGAGCGCCTCTGCCGATAACAACGAGGTCATGCTCTTCGGCCAATTGAACAATGAGTTCAGGCATCAATCTAACGGTTGCTTCGGTTTCGGAATCGATGTCCAGGTCATCCAGCGGGATCCATTCGTCAACGTTTTTATAACTCGCCGCATCGGGATCGACCTCGCTCCAAAACTCCACAAGCCTGGTTTTGTCCACCAGCATGAATCCCAGTTTGCCGGCAAGGCGAGCCGCAATCTCCTCACCAAAAGACCCGGGTTCTCTGGAAATGGTAATAACCGCCATTTACGTCTCCTGTTTCTATTAAGTCTGAACCTAGGAAACCAAAGCGGAAATGTCAAGATTAAGGTCGCAAATAAGCCCTTTTACTGAATATTCACATGTCCGGTCACCTCCGTCCTCCGAAAACAGCCCTTGTTTAGACACATTAGGATCGGCCGGCCGCCCACGAACAGAACCAAAGCGTCTCAATTCAGAAATTTCACTCAAAACGCTTAAAATCATTTGATTTTTTATAAGAATCTGATATCAACGGATTATTCAATAGCACGCCCATTACGATCAGATATGTGGAAATTAGAATATTTCTTTGATACCGATAGATGATTCAATAAATCCGGTGGCCTGATAATGGCGATAAATTGGAAATTATTTCAAAAATTGAACTAAGCTTAATTCCTTAAATTGCCGTTACTATAAATAGGTTAACTCTGGTGTAAAAGAAAAAGAAGGTGGAAGCGTGAATCAGATATCAAAATCAAAACTATCGCTTGTTGTTTTCTTCATCCTCTTTTCATATGGGATTGTTTCTCATGTGAAACCCGCAATCGCCTCTGAAACAATATCCTTGGGTGAAAAAGAGAACATCTTCTCAAAGAAAGTAACAGATCTGGCTGAATGGTTCATCGGCATACCCTATAAATTCGGAGGAGATGCGACAACCACGTCGGAAATCGATAACTCCCATCTCATATGTTTGATTTATGAGGAAGCAGCGAAACAGGCAAACTCTCGTTTTAGCGGGTATATGCCCATGAAAAACCTCCTCCAGAATACACAAGAGATCGATCCCCATGAAATAAAAGTCGGCGATTTGGTCGTTCTACAAAATGATCATGCGGCTCTGATCTATAAATTTGAAAGCGACAGCAAATTCTATATGATCTACGCGTCTGAAAAACGACAAAAGGTATTTTCCTTTAACAGCCATAATGTAGTCTACAATGCATATTGGCTGAAAAACCTGAAAGGGTTCTTCAGATTGAGCAAACATATGATGGTTCCAGCCGATTAGCATTTTGCCTCTAATTCAGAGCGTTATGGATCCATTATACATACTCACCCCGCGCGGCTGTTTATCATCCAGATAAAACCCGACTGTTTTTGTAAACAGGGGATCTTCATAGATGTGGCGAAGAAATTCCTCCCGAAATTTCGGATGCGTGATGCTGGCGATGGCCAGCGCTTTCTCCCCGGATGTCAGCTCCCTCAAATCGGCAATACCGTATTCGGTAACGATCACCACCCCGTCATAAGCCGATGCGGTTAAACTGATCCCCGGCGGGTGTAATTCGACGATTTTTGACTCTCCCTTATTGGTAATGCTTTTCATGGCAATGATGGGGGTTCCGAAAGCCCGGTCATTCAGCGCCCGTATGAAATCCGGCTGGCCCCCGACTCCGCTGTAATATCGTCTCGGATCGATAAAATCCGCCCAGACATTCCCGAAAAGATCGACTCCGATTGCTGTGTTCACAGAGATGAAGGGGCTGTTTTTGCGAACGGTCTCGGCGGAATTGGTATAGGATGAAGGGCGCATCTGGACACCTGTGCGCATATGGACAAAATCGTAAAGCGTTCTGGAGCCCATGATCAGACTGGTGGTACTGTATCCCGGATTTGCCTTCTTTTTCCGGTTGGTCACAATGCCCTCTTTTTCCAACAGCATGAGACCGTCTCCATATAATTCGGTTTGAATACCCAGGTCTTTGTACTCCGCATCCCGAATGGTTCCGATCACAGCATCCGGGATCTTTCCGATTCCCACCTGAAGGGTGATGCCGTTGTCAATGAAATGGTCCGTGATAAGCTCCCCTATTCTTCTTTCCTCGGGAGAGAGATTTTTAAAATCGGGCGGTTCGAAATCGTATACCGGCTTCACATCCTCCTCGATCACATAGTCTATCGATTTAGCATCCACCACACTCTGGCCCTGGGTAAACGGCATGCTGGTATCCAGCTCGGCAATTACGATTTCAGCTTGATCGATGGCCGTATGCAGCGCCTCAACCGTAAGCCCCAAACTGTACTCCCCGGTAAATTCGTTCTGTCGTATTTTGATGAACACCACGTCCGGTTCGTAAGCACGATTTTTTCCGACTAAACTATCGAGGTTTGCCAATGTGCAAGGTAAATAATATGCTCGGCCTTCATTGGCCGCCTGTCTCACTTCACCGGCTGAGAAAATGGAATAGGTCATCACGCGGTCCTGGAGCCCGGCCTCAACGTACGGAACCGGTCCCTGCAAAAGCAGATGAACCATTTTAAGAAAAGGAAGGAGCGGGCTCTCGGCTTTTACGGCACGGGTGAGTGCTTCCAGGGAGGCTGTAGGGGTCGCAGCGTTTGACCCCACATAGCAGACGATCTCTTCTTTGGATTTGAATCGTTCAGAAATAATACCGGCGATCTGATCGAGGGTAATCGTTTGGGGTTTTAAATTCATCTCAGCCCTCCTTTTTTGCTACATTCATCCTTAACCCTGCCCCTGGCGAACAGCAATGAGTTCTGCAACAATGCTGACGGCAATCTCCGCCGGTGTCTGAGCACCGATGTTCAGACCGATGGGAGAGTAGATCCGTTTCAAATCGATTTCTTTGAATCCTTCCTTGCGAAGCGTCATGTATATTCCATCCCGTTTCCTGCGGCTTCCGATCATTCCGATATATTTGGCAGGGGTTTTAAGGGCCTGTGAAACAACTTCGCGGTCATGTGAATGCCCCCGGGTTACAACCACCACAAAGCTTTTTTCGTCTACATCAATTCTATCAAAACATTCCGAAAAAGAATCCACAATCACCACTTCACCGGCATCCGGAAACAGTTGCGGATTAGCGAAATCTTCCCGGTCATCCAAAACCACAGGATAGAATCCTACGGTTCGGCAAACCGGTGCCAGATCCTGTGATATATGGCCTGCTCCGAAGATGAAAACGATTTCAGGCAAATTGATGGGTAGAACGAAAAAACGCTGTTCCCTCAATGCCGCCAACAGGGGTAAATGATTACCCGTTTCACCGGCCAGCGATTCTACTTCTTCAGCGGAGATCGGCAGGGTTCCGGGATCGGCCCCGTCTAAAGAGAAAAGCCCCAATCCGGTTCGAATCCCTGCGGAATGCTCTTGGATGGAAATAATCAGGTGAACCGTATTCCGCTGCTTGAGATGATTCAAGAGCGCCTCATAGAGAGCAATGGTTGTGGAATCCGATGGATAAATCCGGTCGATTATAACCTCCACGGTTCCACCGCAGACCATGCCGTCATCTGCTGCCGCATCTGCATCCAGATTAAAGGTCTCACACACCGGCTTGCCGGATTGTATGACGGTTTGGGCAAGATCCATCACTTGAGCCTCAAGAAGCCCCCCCCCAACAGTCCCGGCCGAAAATCCGTCTTTATCGACAAGCATCATGGTGCCCGCCTCTCGCGGCCCGGAACCGGTTCGCGAGATAACACAGGCAATAGCTGAGCGTGTTCGGCTTTCAAGCATCCGTTGAAGGTGTTTGTAGATATCCGGCAGATATTTCATTCGCTTCTCTCTCTTCACTTGTTATCTAAAGGTATCTCGAGATTTGAGATACATTCCAAATAGAAGCCACAATTATACAATCTTTGCAAACATAAATCATCTGCTGAATAGTATTTTTATGCATGATTGGTATTGTGTATTTCGTGCTTTCATGCTTCTGTTATAAGCTGTTTTTTCATCATGGAGTTGAGGGAGGATTGAGCCGCAATGCAACGGATTAAGGAAAAAGATTTGAGACAAATCGTCACCGAGGTTTTAAGAAAAGCCGGGAGCGAAGAAGCGGAGGCCGCTATGGTCGCAAAGCATTTAGTCCTGTCCGACCTATGCGGGCACGAGAGCCACGGCGTCGGCATGATCCCTTATTATCTTGAATATATCAGCCAAGGTATACTCAATCCAAATACCCCGGCGAAACTGATCAAAGATGAAGATGCGATCCTTGTGTTTGACGGTCAGCGGGGGTATGGGCAGAGAACAGCCCATGAAGCCATGGAAAAAGCCATTTCCAAATGCAAGGAGAAGGGTTTCGCCGTAATGGCGTTACGCAATGCCCAACATATCGGTCGGGTGGGCACTTATGGGGAACAAAGCATTAAAGCGGGACTTGTCTCTATTCACTTTGTGAACGTTATCGATCATGATCCGATCGTGGTTCCCTTTGGCGGGCGTGACGCACGCTATTCAACCAATCCGGTCTGCATGGCCATGCCCGGAACAGAGAATACGGCTCCGGTTCTCCTGGATATGGCCACAAGCAAGATTCCCATAGGCAAAGCCCGTGTCGCCATGGCAGCAGGCAAACAACTGGCCGATGATCAGCTGCTTGACCCGGAGGGTAACCCGACGAATGATCCGAGCTTCGTGTTCAGTGAACCCAAAGGGGCATTGGTCCCGTTCGGCCTTCATAAGGGCTACGGTATAGCCCTTTTCTGCGAACTGCTTGCCGGTGTATTAACGGGCGGCGGTACTATTCAGCCTGAAAACGAGCGTTTAAACGGTATCGTCAACAACATGCTGGCGTTTCTGGTTGACCCGAAACGCCTGGTCGATCACCAGTGGATGTGCCACGAAATTGATGCGATTATAGCCTACGCAAAGAAATCCCCGCCTCAAGATCCGAACAACCCTGTCATGGTCGCCGGTGACCCGGAAAGGAAGGCATTGGCTGAACGGCGGGAAAAAGGTATTCCCGTGGATCCTGTAACCCTGGAAGGGATTCTTGCAGGGGGTGAGACGGTCGGTATCGAGAGATCCGAATTAGAGTCTTACATTTCCTGATTGAATAGATGCCTTACGCTTTCAGATCTCTCCCTTTTCGTAAGGGTTCCGGATGCAACCAGTCAATATAGGTAATGAGTTCTTCCTGTCGATCATGCATCGGCACTTCGATTAGGGCAGGTCGATCGGCTGCCAATGCATTCTGCAGGATCGATTTGAAATCCGACAGTTCTTCGACCCGTGCGGTGTAGGCACCGAAGGATTCGGCAAATTGCAGGAAATCCGGATTATGTAATTCCGTACCGATGGTGCGCCCCTCAAAACCCTTTTTCTGTGACCCTTTAATCGCACATAACGCCCCATCATTAACAACCACCGTGACAACATTGACCCCATATTTCATAGCCGTTGACAATTCTGCCGCTCCCATCATAAATCCGCCATCCCCAACAAAGCAGACCACCGGCTTGTCCGGACAGGCGACCTTTGCTCCGATTGCTGCCGGAAATGCGTAACCCAATGATACGGCGATACAAGGATATAGAAAAGTTTCCGGCCGATATATGGGATATTCGGCGAAAGACGCATATCCGAGGGAGCACACATCCACCGAGATAATCCCGTCCTCGGGAAGAACTTCGCGGATTTCCGGTAATATTGGAAGAAGGGGTTGGCCGTTAAACTCCTTTCGGAATTCTTCTAAAGCGGGTGTCCACACATCTTCCCGCTCGTCAACAGCCTCGATGAGCGCTTCCAGGGTCAGGTTGAGATCGGCCGCCACGCTAAAGTCGCACGGATATTCCTTTCCGATTTCCCTTGTGTCTTCCTCGATCTGAACCATCGGCCTTGGAAAATCGATGCTCCAGTACCTGGAATCGAGAGAGGTAAACCGGGCACCGATCACCAGCGTGCAATCAGCACGTTGAAAGGCCTGACCAGCCAAAAAACCATCGCAATTCCGGATGGCCAGGGGATGGTTTTCCGGCAATGCACCTTTCGCGCGCCGGCTCACTGCAACAGGGGCGCTGAGTTTCTCGGACAGTTTTCGTAGCAGTGTACATGCGCCGGCCGATACAACGGCAGAGCCGGCAAACAAAACCGGCATCTTTGATCGCTTCAGGATTTCGACTACGGACCGGATGTCATCGGGTTCCGGTGCAGGTCCTTCAGTCCGTTGAATACGAGGCGGAATCACAATATCTGCTTCACTGCTGACAACATCGCTGGGAAATTCCAATACCACGGGTCCCGGTCGTCCGTTTCGCATTTCGTGAAATGCTTTTTCGATGACACCGGGAATATCTTCCACTTTCCGGACAATTGCGCAATACTTTGTACACGGTTCAAAAAAGCGCATCTGGTCCAGGCCGTGAAACATTTTGCTCTGATCTTTCGAATAGAACTTGGAATCACTCTGTCCGGTTATCAACAACACCGGCACGCAATCCGAATACGCCTCCAGAATGCCTGTGGCAGCGTTGCTCGCCCCCGGCCCCGGAACCGTCAACGCTACCCCGACGTCTCCGCTGGCACGGGCACAGCCGTCCGCCATTTTGGTGGTTGCCCACTCATGGCGCACGAGATAATGATCGATCACCCCGTCCCCGCAACGCAGAAGCGCATCATAAATCAAATTGTTCTGGGTCCCGGGCATTCCGAACACACTGCGGATACCTTGTGATTTCAAACACTCGATCAGAATATCTGCACCCTTCATGCTCATTCTCCTCGTATCTTTTGCCGTGCTTTAGGGGTTTACCGGACAGGCGCCTCCGTGAAACTCAAATCGATCAATGGATACCACACATAAAGCCGCTTCCACAAGGCTGGGCGCGCCGTTCGATCGGCTTCCCGGAACCCTGTGTCCAGACCCCTGTGTGCCTTCATGAGCGGTATGATGGTAATAATCCCGGGGATTCCACTGAGGTAGGGGATTATTGGGGGTGTCGATACGTTGTAACTATCGCTTTTTCCACCGGTCCACTTTCTCGAAAGCATTGTGTGCAGCTGTTAAAAGCATTTCCATATTAGCCGGTTTCGTAAAGTAATCGTCAAATCCGGCTTCTCGGCAGTCCGAGAGTTCAAAAAGTGACGCATAGCCGGTGACGGCATGAATAACCGCTATCGGTCTATCTTTTCTGATCTTCCGGCACAGTTCAACACCATTCATTCCCGGCAAGTTAAGATCGAGGAACATGACATTGAT
>CAYSUA010000003.1:11020-18962 GCA_964433795.1 uncultured Desulfobacteraceae bacterium
CAGGATTCCCAATGCTTCTTCAGCCGTTTCCGCTAAAAAAGTCGTATATCCGGCTCGGCTGAATACCTTTTCCAGTGCTGTTAAAATGGCCAGTTCGTCATCGAGCACTAAAATATATCGGTCTGGCATAACACCTCCTCTATAAAGATCGTGAACCGTTTCGTATCATTCAATGGCTTTATCGATATCGATGATTTTACCTTTCAGATAATCTTTGGTTTCGTATTTGGTGACTCTCATCAATTTTTCCGTTATTGTTCCCATCCTCGCCGTCTGTTTTATAATGGTTTTGATGTTTTCATAATTTGAATTGTCCTGCTCGACATCCTCCATGAGCATCTCGGAAAGAATGGATACCACCTGCATGGGTTGGTTCAGTTCATGGCTGACGGCTCCGGCCATTTCGAGAACTCCTTGAAATTTGCTGCGGTCTTGAATGATCTCTTCTGCTTTTTTGCGTTGGGTGATATTACGGACATATTCAACGATCGCCACGGGATTTCCGGAATCGTTTAGCATCGGATATGCAAACACTTCCAGGCTAATAATTTTTTCATCCGGTCCTTCATATTCTATCTCATTCAACTCAAGGTTTCCGGATTTCAAGGCCCGAAGGGTTGGGCACACGTTACACGGCTCGGAGCGTCCGTGGTAAACCTGATAGCATTTCTTACCCTCCAAAGGGAGCTTGTGATTATACCACTTCTGCACTGTTTGATTGGCCCGGACAACATTTAAGTCCGAATCAAGGACGTTAATGCCGTCTTGAATAGAGTCGATGACCGCCTTTAGGAATCGTTCATTCTCCCTTAGTGCCTCTTCTGCCCGCCCTCGTTCATCAATCTCCTGTTTTAATAGCGCATTGGTACTCTCGAGCAGCTCTGTTCGTCCTTTCACTTTTGCTTCAAGTGAAGAATAAAACTCTCCCAGCTTTTTTGACAGGGCATTGAAACTGAATGTCAAGTCACTGATTTCATCATTGCCTTTTACAGCGATGGGCGCGATTTGTGAATAATTTGGTTGCCGTGCCGCGCTTACAAAATATTCTGCTATTGAGGAGAGCCTGTTCGTAATAAAATATCTGATTGCAAAGGTGATAACCAAAAAGAATAGAATCAAGCCGATACCGCTTTTAACAAGTGTACCGACTGATTCGGACCACAATTTTGCCGCAATTTTGGACGTCGGGATTGCCACGGTATCTAATCCGATGACTTCCCCGATGGGTCGATGAAAACCGGCGGTTGAACCGTATCTGTTTAGTAAGGGTGCCGGTGCATCCGCCGGATCGCCATGGCATTGAAAACATGCGCCTTGCATCCGCCGGGCGCTGAATTTCGCCAGATATTTTTTTTTATCTATGGTGATCTCTCCGGCCCATTTTTTCAATTTTTTGTTTTTATTGAAATATTCGATAATTTCTAATTCCTCCGGTCCTGCTTGGTTGGCAGGATTACGGGGATTATCGGAAGAAAATTTAAGGATATAATCCGGAAACTCTTTTCGAACATCTTCGAATATGGCCCTTGCAACGTACGATGTGGACATGGTTTCCGGGATAAATTCATCCTCCTTTAGCAACTCGTACATTCGAGGCCGGATTTGATGCGCTACATACTTGCGAATTGCAAGATCGAAATGCAACGCCATGGCGGCCTGCTTCTCAACAGCCTCGTTAACATGCTTTTTGGTTATTGAATATGTGTGGTTTAAAAGGAAAGCTGAGAAAAGAATAGTCGTTACAGAAATGAATATTATTATCTTTGTGGCGATGCTTCTCATGAGTTATTTGATTTGCTCCCTTAAACGATCGTTGCCTTAGGAAAAGACATACCATTGCACCGCGAATCGGGCGCTTTCGAAACGCCCTGGCACCAGTGTTTTCCGATACAAATAGACTTAAGCTGCTTTATCAAGTATTTCCATTTCCTCATCGGTCAGCACCCGATCAATATCCAACAAAATCTTCACCCCGCCATCTATTTTTGCCATTCCGAGAATGAAATCCGTATTCAACTTGGCACCAAAGGTCGGGGTTTCTTCAATTTCCTGGGCTTTGATATTCAACACTTCCGATACCGAATCCACGACGATACCGATAACAACATCACCGGCGTGCCCATCAATTTCCACAACAATGATGCAAGTCCGGTCCGTATAATCGATTTCTTCCATACCAAACCGCAACCTCAAGTCTAGAACCGGTATTACTTTTCCCCGGAGGTTGATAACGCCTTTAACAAATTCCGGTGTTTGAGGAATCGAGGTGATCGGCATCATCCCGATGATCTCCTTGATCTTTAAAATGCCGAGCCCGTATTCTTCCTCTGCCAATGTAAAGGTCAGGTATTTTCCTTCCTTATCAGCCATCGCCTTTACTGCTTGGTCCATGGTTTGAGTTTCCTTGTCCACGCCCATAGTTTCCCAATCTCCTTTCTTTATCTAAGAAAACATAAAAAGGATTCTTTACAATATCCCATATCGTTAATAGCAAAATCGGTGCCAGGTTTGAAAATTATAAGTACTTTGTAATTTCAGTGTGTTGAAGGGGATAAAGAGCAGGCTGAAGGATTCGGGAACGGCATGGGTGTCTATTTTAACAAGACAATGTCCTATAAATAGGATTTGATCATTGTGTATAGGCTCAGAATGAATGGGATGAAATTAAATATCTATCCTTATTATTATTGATTTAACACCCCTTTGTCATGCTTTTAATACAACTATAGGGTTTACCAATTGCACAATTGAATATAAGAACTGAAGGCAATGAAAAAAACATCCATCAATTTCAAATGCCCGCCTTTATACAACCTCTTGATGACCTGCCATGCCCATGGCTGGAAAAACCTGGCGCCGTTTTCATGGGATGATGATACCCGGATGCTTTCATTTGCGATGCTGGTTGAGAATAATTCCTTAGATGTCTCGGTTCGTCAGAATCGAAAATCTCTTGACATTGAAATAATCTCCCACAAAACATTAAGAAAGACAGATCACATTCAGGCAGAGGCGATGATTCGAAGAAGTCTGGGCCTGGATTTGAATGTATCCCCGGTGTTGAAAGCGGCTGAAAACGCAGGGTCTGAGTATGTTCAACTCATAAGAAAAGGCGCCGGCCGGCTGCTGAGATCTCCGACCCTCTGGGAAGATGCCGCCAAAACCCTTTTCACCACCAACTGCACATGGGCGTTGACCCAAAAGATGTGCGAAGCCGTCTGTTCGAGCACCTATACTGAGCCTGCGCCGTCAGGGATGCATCCGTTTCCCCACCCCGGCAGACTTGCCCGTTATTCATCAAAAAAATTGAAAGCCATGCTCCCCATCGGTTATCGAGCGGATTATTTAAAGGAATTGTGTGACCGATTTTCTAAAGACCCTAATCTTGGGGGGCTTGAAGTGAACGGGTATGATTATCGTCATGCGGATCAGATCGTTCGCCGATCAAAAGGGTTTGCGGATTATGCCTGTTCACAGCTCTTGGTGTTCGCCGGATATTTCAATGAAATACCCGTAGACACCACTGTTGTAGCATTTCTAAAGCGAAATCATCCCAGAGTTCGCAAGCACAAATCTTTTATCGACCGGCGTTACCGGAAGTGGGGGCCTTATAAATGGTGGGGATATAAATTCGACACCATGCTGGCTCGACAAAACTGGATCGGGGATTAGTATGGGACGCAGATTTCCCCCTCCCTATCACCTTCCGGGAATGATGATCCTGGACTCCTCTTTTTGTTTCGTGATGATTTCAGATCCCTGTTGATCTTTCATTTTTTGTGCTTCCTCCATCATGCGTTCCACAGCCTCCTCCATGGCTTCGGGAAACCGCTTCACAGCCTGCTGGAGTTCTTTCGCCCTTATTACGCCCTGTATCGGCAGGGGGCCGTTGGGCGTCATTAAATTGGTCTGCCCGACAAATATGGTATTCCGGGTTTTGTCCTCCGATCCGTCCGGTTTTATCGGTATCAGTCGTCGGATATTGCCGACTTTTAGATCTGTAAAGGATTCTTCTTTATACAAATTGGAACGATCGATGGAAAAATCGATGGAATTGTTATCGGTTTCGGCCATTTAATGGTTACTCCTTTTTTAATGATATAAAAGACTTAAACGTTTGTCTTCAATTTCCGGCAGGGTAACAGATCGGTAACGATAACACAACCGCTACTCTATGAACCTTTCAATCTTAGCAGCCCCTTTCAATTTATTGACATATTGACTCAATTTTTTCTGTATCTTTTCTTTTCTTACCTGAACAATGATTCGATTTTTAACTTCTTCATAGCTCGGATTTTTCTCCGGTTTTTTGTCGAACACCTTGATGATCTGCAACCCGATCGGCGTTTGAACAGCATCACTGACATCATTCGGTTTTAGAGCAAATGCGATGTCTTCAGTGGATTTCATTGTCTGGCCGCGACTAAAATATCCCAAATCCCCCCCTTTAACGCTGCTGGGGTCTTCTGAATATTGCTTTGCTACTTCAGCAAAATCTTCTCCGGCTTCCAGCTTTTCCTGTATTATCATTATTTTCTTCTCGGCTGCTGTCGTTTTCTCTTTATCTGCATACAGATCGAGTTTAATTAGTATTAAGCTCGCCTTAACCTGAGCGGGTTTTTTAAATATATCAAGGTGGGAATCATAATAGGATTTGGCGTCTTCTTCTGTTACGGTAATTTTATCTACGATTTGAGTGTTGACAAAAAGGTTGATGGCAAAAACTTTTGAAATCTTTTTTCTTAATTCATCCTCGGTAAGGTCTATCCTCGCGATCGCTCCAATAAATTTTTCTTTCGTAGGATAGCGGTTTCTCACCGTGGAAAACTGTTTTTCAACTTCTTCAGGCAAGACCGTGACTCCTTTTTTTCGGCTTTCCTGCAACAGCAGTTCCTGTTCGATTAGACTCTCCAATATTTTAGGCTTTATGGCTTCCAGTTGAATATCGGAAATTTGATTTCCTGATTTCGCCAACCGATCCTTAAATATTTTAATTTCTCTGTTTAGTTCTTTACGTGTGATGACCGTACCGTTGACAACAGCCATTTTATCATCCGGTGACTCTGTCGCGCCCGCCCATGCCGGAATATGGAAAACCAAAAGGATCGCAACAATCGAAAAAACAGATCTTGACTGTATGAATCTCATCAAAGACTCCTTTCATGAAAAAAGGGCTTCATAGAGCCCATGGGGTAATCACTCATATTGGCGTTTTTTTCACCGCATATAATCTGCCAGATTCTATCGAAAATGTAAAACTCCATTCTTGCTTGCACTGAAAGGAAAATGCAGATAATAGAAAACCTCTCTTGGAAAGGAGTGCGGAATGGATCAGAAGAGATTTCACTACGGTTGGGTCGTCATATTTATGGGTTTTGTCACTACTGTTGCCGCCCATGGGTTTGGGCGCATGGCTTACACGATTATTCTGCCTGCAATGAGAGAAGGGCTCGGATTTAATTACACCCAACTCGGATTGCTGGGGACCGGAAATTTTGTGGGTTATTTAACCATGGCCATCATCGGCGGTTTTCTTGCCGCTAAATTCGGTACGCGAATCGTAATTTCGCTGGCCCTGGTACTGATGGGTGTTACCATGATTTTAACCGGCATTGCGCAGTCGTTTTCCATGGCATTTTTCATGCGCTTCCTAACCGGCCTCGGAAACGGTGCATCATATGTGCCGGCCATGGCTTTGGGTTCCGCATGGTTTGCCATGAAGAAAAGGGGATTTGCCACAGGCATTGTGTCTGCGGGAATCGGAACCGGTACTCTCATATCGGGTCTGGTGGTTCCGCCGATTCTCTCTGCTTATGGTTCAGATGGGTGGCGGTTTTCCTGGTATATATTGGGGGGCGCGGTCATTGTGATTTCAGGCATCGTTTTTATGTTCATCAGGAGCCGGCCCGATGAAAAGGGACTGATGCCGGTTGGTGCAGAGCCTGAAGAAATTGCGGCGGCATCTGAAAAGAAAGCGTCCTCCCTGCAGTGGTCCCAAGTCTATAAAATGAAATCAATATGGTATCTCGGTCTCGTCTACTTTTTCTACGGATTATCCTATATTATTTATATGATATTTTTCGCCGCTTATCTGGTAAAGGAAATGGGTATGTCCCAGGCATGGGCCGGTAGTTTATGGGCCATGGTCGGTGGATTGAGCATTTTTTGCGGGATCATATGGGGCGGTATCTCGGATAGGCTGGGACGTGGTCGGGGAGCGGCGCTTGCCTACCTGGTGCTCGGCATATCATATATCGTCTATGCGTTAATAAAGATGAAATTCGGCTTCTACCTCTCAGCAGTACTTTTCGGGTTCACCGCTTGGAGCATACCCACCATCATGGCGGCTGCTGCCGGAGATTTTGTGGGTCCGCGTCTGGCGCCGGCCGGTTTGGGATTTATCACCCTTTTCTTCGGAATCGGTCAGGCGATCGGGCCGGCTTTGGGAGGCTACCTTGCAGACACCACTCAAACGTTTACCATACCTTTCCTGGTGGCGGGGGGCATATCTCTGACCGGATCGGTGTTTTCCCTGTTTCTTAAGAAACCGGGTTTAACCGACCCCTGAGATAATTGTATTTATAATCCTTTCCAGATCTTTCGATTGTACCCATCCCCGCTTTTCTTCGGATAAGTGAACGAGCACCCATCCATCTTCCGACCTCTCATTGTGTACGATTGTCCCTCTATGGAGCTTAAAAAGAATCGTATCTTGAGGGTCAGGTCCGGAAAGTACGTTCACCTCTTCATTGAGGATGACGGCGCGGTCATCGGTATGCAGTTGATACCACTTTAGACCGAAGGAACATGCAGCAATAATGGTAAGTAACAAAAGAACAAGAAACACATAGTAGGTCCACTCAACCCTGTAAAACAGCCTTGTGAAAAGGATCAGAAAGAAAGCGAAATTCAAAACAACGAAAGACCAAAACAACTCTAAAAATGTTAAATCATTCAGCCAGAAAAAACTTTGATTGATAACGCTTTGGGAGACGGGAATCGCATCCCGGGTCTGATCGTGGGCATAACGGAGGTTAAAATTCAGATCGGCATCCCTGGGAATAAGCAGACGAGCGCTTTCATAAAATAGAATGGCTCTTCCGAGGTCGTTTAAACGAAGATATGCATTCCCCAGGTTATAGTATACGTGTCCGTTTTTATGGCCGCTTTCGAGTAAACGGAGATACCCATCCACAGCACCCTGGAACCGGCCCTCCTTGTAAGACTGATTGGCCTTGAAAAAGAGATCTTCTGCCGAATCCCCTTCAGCCCTGAGGTTCTCATTTGCCGACAAAAGGGTCAGGAAAAGCAACAGTATCAACCCGATGGTTCTTTTCATCGAATCTCCTTTTCGATCGCTTTAATAAGGCCGGACAGCGTTTTTGCCCGATCTGTTTTCTCATGACCTTTTCCCGTGTAGACTGCATTTTCAAGCGTCTGAACGATAGACCGCAATTTTTTCGTGGTTTCCGAATTTACCCCTTTAGATCTCAGAATCCCGACTGCTTCTTCGGCTGTGAGAACACCGATGGATAGAGCGAATCGACTGTTCAAATATCCCCTAACGGCATCCATCAAATCTTGATGGCTGAGACCTCCTTTACGGCACTGTTTTACGAATTCACCGGCTGCCTTTTTAGATCTCGTTTGCGTCAGTGCCTCAACCTTCTGTTTTTTAAGTTTCAAAGTGAAAAAGGCGACCATATATAGAAAAAGGGGGCCGAAAAGCATCACAAAGAAAAACATTCTATTTTTGAAAATATGGGATTGAGTCGTGAGATTTTTCATGGCCGTATGAATCGGCAGGATGTCACGACCCAGGGCTTTAATTTCCTGTTTACCGGCCTTTTTATTTAAATCTTCTGCTCCGGGGGTTGGTCCGGAGGCCGGCGTTTTCTCTTTATTCGTCGGCAATACGAAAAGGGTATGGGACGGCGAATCC
>CAYSUA010000003.1:18972-29194 GCA_964433795.1 uncultured Desulfobacteraceae bacterium
GGTTATGTATTGTTTCGTTTCCGGGTCAAAAAAACTCAGCACCATGGGGGGAACCTCAACGCGCCCTTGTTTTTCGGGCACCACCGCCCATTTCATGGTTTTCGCACCCCCAAGGCCATTCTCGTTTTGTTCCACATTCAGAACCGGTTGATCGGCATAGATCTTAGCATCTTTTAATTCCGGGAATTTCAGGTCCGGAATGCGTTGTACATTGCCTTGTCCCGTCACCTGAACAGTCAAAGTGGCTGATTCCCCTGTCGTTACGGAGGCCGGTTCCAATTGAGATTCGATGTTGAATTTGCCGACCAATCCGCTGAAAATTTTTGGTTTCCCTGCTTCGGGCAATGGTAGTACGGTTAGCTCTAACGATTCGCCGGACAACGTGACGGGCCTGCCGGAAGAGAAGGAGAAAAAGGGATCATCAAAAAGGTTTCTTCGCCTGCGGCTTCTGGGTTCTAAAACCGTCATATTCATTTTAGCCGGTCCAATGACATATGACCCCGCATCATTGGCCACTACCGCATACCGGACTTCCAGGACCTCATAGCTTTGACCGTTGACCGTGCTTCGATATTCGCGGGGTTTTCCCAGCTGTTTAAACACCAGGTGTTCATGTTCCGGTAGATTGAGTGAAATGTCCCTGATGTTTGTTCGGTTATATAATTTAAGGGTATATATGGTCTGCTCTTCCACATAGACTTCTTTAGACGAGATTCCGGTGCTCAAGAGGAGTGCACTTCTCTTTGAGCCTTCGGAAGCAGCCGATTTGACAATACTGAGAGACCGGGATTGACTTTGATAGTGTTTACCATCGATTTTCACTTCTGCGGGGCCGATTTGAAAGGTTCCCGTCTTTTTGGGTTGTATGTAATAAGTATAATCGATTCCCGAAGTTACCTTGCCATTGATAATCTCAACCCGGCTGGAGGTTCCTCCCTGACTGACCGTGAAATTTTCGAGTCCTTTAATGACCGGTCTGGATTGGGTGTTGCGGCTTCCGGATATATTGACGACCACGCGAATCGAATCCGCTATTGTGGCTTCAGTTCGATCCAGGTTCAAATTTACAGAGACCTCGGCTTCACTGGAGGCGCCCGGAACCGTGAACAATAAAAAAAATAATGTGAATAACGTAAGTCGCTTCATACAAATTTTAGATTTTGGATTTTGGATTGACCTGCTTTTATACTCAACATATTCCCACTAATAGACTTATGGAACTTGCAGTAAGAACTGCTTTAAAACTGAAATCAAAAATAAGCTACCAATCCTTTCCGGATGATACGCCGTGTCGTTTCTCCTTCGGGAGCAAGTATTGCAGCAAACGCGACGGGTCTTCCTTAATATTGTCCAACAGCGCTTCTGCCCGTCGTCTGTCTACCGAAGCGCCGTCTTTTTTATCTTTATCTGAATCCGGAGTTTCTTTTTTGTCTTCCTGGGGCAATTCCTGAAGCGGCTTCAGTTCTCCGGACAAATCTTCAGGGGGTTTCTCTTCCGTCTTTTGGTTATTTGCGGAGCGGTTTTCATTTTTTTCCTCATCGGATTCGCCTTGCTTTTTCCCGGGGTCCGGTTTTTCTTCGTTTTTTCCCTTTGGCTGTTGCCGGTTATCTGAAGTCTGCTTCTCTTGGTTTTTCTTTTCGTGCTCTGTTTTCGATTTTTCGTTCTGTTCTTTTTTTTGTTTTTCCCGAGCCCTCAGCGCCAATTCCATGTTGTATCGTGCATCTTCACTCGACGGATCAACCAGCAGGGCTTGTCGATAATAGGCTGCAGCCGACTCGAAGCCACCCATTTTGTATGCGGTGTTTCCCAGATTGAAGGCTGCTTTGAAGCGGATCTGATTGTCTTCGGTCCGTCGCAGCACACTGGAGAAGGCAGCCGTCGCCCCTTTGTAATCGGAGTTTTGGTACGCGGAGCACCCTCGATTGTAGCGATAGCGGGTGTCTTTCGGGTGATCCATATCATATCTTGCATATGCCTTCTCGGCTTCGGCAAAGTTGCCCTGTCTGTAGAGCTCGTCCGGATCTTCACCGGCATAAGCCGGTGAGTCCGACAATGATCCATAGGTTATGACAAAGATCGACAAAATGACCGATAAGAATCTTGCCGTCACTTTCTTTTTCTCATCAATCAGGCCCTCCAGCAGAAGCAGCAATAATGCAGCGAGCACAAAGAAAGTGAAGCGTTCGTCGTATATTTTGATTTTCCCGCTTTTAAGCGTTTGTGCCTGGGTCATTGATTTGATTCCGTCAAAATAGATGATATCCAGATCAAGATCCCCGGCCATAGAGCGCACGTATCGACCTCCGGTTTGGGCAGCAATCGCCTTTAAGCCGTCCTCATTCAATTTGGATAATATGAGCTTTCCCTCCTTATCCTTTTTGAATCCCCCTTTGCCCTCTTGATCGGGGATGGGACCGCCGGATAATTCCCCGATACCGAAAACAAAGATCTTAACGTCCTTTTCATCCGCTCTGCGGGCCGCATCCACACCGCGGCCTTCATTATCTTCCCCGTCGGTAATCAACAGCATCACTTTATCGGTGGCGGATTCAAAATCAAATGCCGACAGTCCGGTTTCGATGGCAGGTCTGAGATCGGTGCCGGGCACCGGAATCAACCCGGGTTCCAGCGCGTTTAAAAAGAGCTGAAGGGCCGCGTAATCCAGTGTCAGCGGACATTGGACAAATGCGGCGCCGGCAAATGCCACCAGTCCCACACGGTCTCCTTTAACCACTCGCAAGAAATCGATAATTTCCCTTCGCGCCTGCTCCAGTCGATTCGGCTTGATGTCTTCCACCAGCATGCTGGGGGATACATCCACCAGGATCATGATATCGACACCCTTTTGACTGACTTCCTGATAGGAGCTCCCCCAACGCGGGCCGGCCAGAGCGAAAATCAGGAGGCCAAGAATAAAGAGCAACAATACTCCTTTTAAAAATCGCCTGCCCCGATGATCCTTTGCCGTCAGTCTTTCAAGCAACTCCGGATCGGCGAACCGCTCCATGGCTTTTTTCTTTTTGCGGTTCTGTACGATTAGGCCAAGAACCACCAACGGCAGAAACCACATGAAATTCAACATCCACAATCTCGCCAGCATCATGGAATGACCCTCAAAAAAGTCGTTTTTAAAAGAATTTCCAAACCCAACAATAAAATGGCCGGGATGAGAAAGTAAGAATAAAGCTCTTTAAAATGAAAAAATTCTTTGACCTTTGCTTCTGTTTTCTCCTCACGGTCGATAATTTCATATATTTCCGATAAGCGCTTTGTATCTGCGGCCCTGAAATATTGCCCGTTTCCGGTCTTGGCGACCTTCTTCAGCGTTTCTTCATCCAGATCCACCTGCTGTTTCACGATACGGGAGCCGAATGGGGTATTGACCACAAACGGGGCTGGACCGATTCCCCCCACACCGATGGCATAGATCTTTATTCCCAAAGCCTGAACGGCTTCAGCGGCTTCCTCCGGTGTCAATTCACCGGCATTGTGGCGGCCATCGGTCATGAGAATAAGAATTTTGGACTTGGCCTCGAGATCTTTGAGCCGTTTGCCCCCGATGGCGATAGCCGTGCCGATGGCGGTTCGGTCTCCGGCCATTCCGATTTTCATTTTTTTCACCAGCCCCAGCAACAAGCCTTTGTCCAGCGTTAACGGTGCCTGGGTGAATGCTTCCTCGCCAAATACCACCAACCCGATCCGGTCGGTCTCTCTTTTTTTGATGAACTCGTTCACCACTTTCTGGACAGCCATCAATCGCGTCACCGGTTTGTTATCCAGCTCAAAGTCCATAGCCTGCATGGATCCCGATGTGTCCAGACAAATCATGATATCGACACCGGGGGTTCGGATTTCCCGAGACACATTATACAACTGAGGACGCGCCGCCGTGAAGGTCAATAGAATTAGACAACCCAGTCTCAGCCACTGAGGAACCCGGTGCCATATGCCGCCGGCGCCACCTGCAAAGGCGACTATTTGAGAGGCCATGGAATGAGTGATCGACGCCGGTTTCTTCCACCATGTATATAATGCCCAGCCTGCAACGCCTATGAGCAGAAAAAACAAGATCGGGTATGCAAATCGGAAGGTCATGGTTGCCCCCCGACGATTCTGCGTTGCGGTTCCACATCTGTCGCGTCATTTGATAGCGGGCGTGTTTCGTCAATATAGGACATTGCGGATCGGACGTCTTCTTCCTTCCCGGCCGGTGTCGGCACGGTATCGGCAAATTTTACCAAATCCGCCTGACGCAGCAGAGGCAGCAGCTTCCGGTCTGCCTCCAATCGTATCTGATGAGATATCTCTTCCGTCGTATATTCGGCTGCCGGAAAATGGCGGATGGACTCCAGGTATCGCCGCATGATTTCAGAAAAGGTAAAATAGAATGCCTTTACTTCTCCTTTTTCAAAAAACTGCCGTCTTTCCAATGCTTCAATGGCCTTTCGCGCACTGACATGAGGGGGTTCCATCATTTCGGCCGGTGTGTTTCGGTTCCGGCCCTTCCGATACCATAGGTAAACGCAAGACAGCATCAAAACAAGACCGGCAAGCGCTGCCGCCCATGGCCAATAGGACCGCCACAGTCCCTTTGTGAGAATAATATCCCGGATGGAACGGAGTTGGGCTTCGGCAGGCTTTTCACCGAGAACGGAGTGCACCGTTAAAGAGACAGGATCGGTCTTTAACGTTTGTATGTTGCCCTCTTTATCTTCAAAGGATAACGTCAAGGTATCGGACTCCCAGTATTCCAGCCGATCGACAAAGAGTTTGATCCGAATCTGGCCCGGTTCCACCGTCTGTTCGAGTTTCGTTATCCCTTCAATACCGCCTATTTTTATGTCTTCCTGAAGTGATGCCCCTTCAGGAAGACGATACCGAAGCGTCAGCCAGGCAACATCCCCAATCTGTACGCTATTTCGATCCAATGTGGCGGTGAATTCCCCTTGGGTTTGCTCCGCCCAGGCGGTGTTCAATTGACCGACATTTCCGAAGAAGCTCCCGGCAATGAATCCCGTGAGGGCGATCAGCAAATATGCCTTGATATGTTTCGAACCTAAAGTCCTCACAATCGTCTTCTTCTCCTGTCAAACAGGCGGGCCAGCGGTTCGGACACGGAACCTGCTGTGTCGATTTCAACTCGATCCACACCGGCTTTTTGAAAAAGATCGGTAAGGTAATCCTCGTGATTCTGCAAATGTACCCGCCAGTTTTCTTTCAAGATTTTACTGCGCGTGTCGATTACGGCTACCTGTCCGGTTTCCGGATCTCTGACGGCCATCAATCCCAGTTCGGGTAATACCTTTTCTGCAGGGTCGGATATTCTAATAACGGTCAGGTCGTGTTTTTTAGCGGCCAGTTTCAACGATTTTTCAAATCCCGAATCCATACAATCGGAAATAAAAAAAACGATGGCATGGCGTTTCACGACCCGGTTCAAATAGGCCAGGACCGTATCGATGTTGGTTCTCAGGTCTTTGGGCGTATATGTAAAGATTTCTTTTATCAGCCGCCATACATGGGATGCCCCCTTTTTCGGGGGAATGTATTTCTCCACTTGAGAGCTGAAGAGGATGGCCCCCACCTTATCATTGGTCCGGATAGCGAGAAATGCCAACATCCCCGCGATTTCGGCTAGCAGTTCCCGCTTAAGCTTGCTTTGGGTTCCGAAAAGATTGGAACCGGAGATATCCAAAAGCAGTATGACGGTCAGTTCCCGCTCTTCATGGAAGACCTTCACAAACGGATGCCCGAATCGTGCGGAAACATTCCAGTCGATGGTTCGGATATCATCGCCCGGTTGATATTCCCGCACCTCGGCAAATTCCATCCCCCGCCCCTTGAAAGCACTCTCATACTGACCGGCAAACAGATCATTGGCCTGGCGACGGGTTCTAAAATGAAATCCCTGTATTTTCTTGAACAGCTCCTCCGGCAGCATCTTACGGGACCTCGATTCGCTCTAGTATGGTGCCGATGATATCATCGGTACTCTTACCGTCCGCCTCCGCCTCATAACTCAATATGATCCGATGTCGCAGAACATCCGGTGCCATGGATTTGACATCCTGAGGGGTCACGTAACCCCTGCCATTGAGGAATGCTTGAGCCCGTGCCGCCATGCCGAGCCATATGGAAGCACGGGGCGAGGCACCATAGCTGATCATTGGGGTTAAATCCAACCCATAGTCGGCCGGTGACCGTGTCGCCCGTATGAGCCTGATAATGTAATCGACGATTTTTTCTTCCATGTGAATCGACTGCATGGTCTGTCGTGCCGATTCAACGGCCGACACATCCACTACACCGGCAACACGCTCAAAAGTTCCCTGATAATTTCGGTTCATGATCTCTTTTTCTTCCTCAGCCGTCGGATAATCGACTTTTATTTTCAACATGAACCGATCGATTTGGGCTTCCGGAAGCGGATAGGTTCCTTCCTGTTCAATTGGATTCTGAGTGGCAAGCACGAGAAAGGGTTTTTCCAGTATAAAGGTCTCGGCTCCAATGGTTACCTGGCGCTCCTGCATCGCCTCAAGCAGCGCACTTTGTACCTTTGCGGGTGCCCGGTTGATTTCGTCCGCCAGGATGATGTTATTAAATATCGGCCCCTTCTTGATTTCAAAGGACCCCTGATCCGGTCGATAGATTTGCGTGCCGAGGATATCGGCCGGCAGCAGGTCGGGTGTGAACTGGATTCGTTGAAAATTTGTCCGCATGGTTGCTGCCAGTGTTTTAACTGCTGTTGTTTTGGCCAGGCCGGGAAGCCCCTCTAAAAGCAGGTGACCGTCGCAAAGGAGACCGATGAGCATACGATTGAGCAGATTTTTTTGTCCCACAATTACTTTTTCGATTTCGGCCGTGACCTGACGCAAAACCAGGCTTTCCTTTTCAACCCGCTGGGTGATTTCCTGTATATCCATTAGTCTTAGACCTCCCAAGTTAAAATCCGGATTTCAAATATCATTCTAGCCGTGAACCTTAACGCAGCATATATCGTTCATACCATAGATAGATGCAGGAAAATAGATTACAGAACAATCGTATAAACGCATCTCCAATAAACCCTAACCGTTCTTGATCATTCACACTTCAAAGCTGGGATGGTTGAGTTCGGTTAGAAAAGTGGTGGGCGCTTTGCATTGCGTTAAATCAAATCGTTCAACGAATCGTCACCTATCCGGTATAAATGCCAATCGTCCATGCGCTGAGCCTCGAACTGTTTGTAAAAATTCAAAGCCGGTTCATTCCAGGTTAACACGGAATATTCAAGCCGTTTGCAGTTTCGGTTTTTTGCCAACCCAGCAACGAACAGAAAGAGCGCCTTGCCTATGCCTTTTCCTCTGTCTGCCTCTTTAACAAAGATATCTTCAATATATATGCCCGGCCGGCCGGTGAATGTCGAAAAATTGTGAAAGAACAGAACATAACCGGCCGGAATGGAATCGTAATACCCGATCACCACTTCCGCATAGGGTTTCTCTCCAAACAGCGATTCGTGAAGTATCGATTCGGTGGCGACCACCTCATGGGACAGCTTTTCATAGACCGCGAGATCCTTTATCAAGGATAGAATCAGCGGTACGTCTGCTGCTGTGGCGGGTTTAATTTCAATTTTCGCGTCATTCATTGAATTCATTCTATCCTCTCAAGTTAACAGCAAAATTTAAGGTATCTTTGTGTATGCCGATAAATAGATTATGGAAATCAATCCGAACTTAGATATAACATCTTTATCCACTTCCCATTGCAAAGATATGGTCCAGGGCGAAGTCCAGGTGAAACTGCTCAAAGAATCCATGGATTTTGAAAAAGATATTACATCTAAACTCCTTCAATCAATGGGTATCGGCAAGAACATCGATACCGTTGCTTAAAGTATTTGCCATTCCACCATCTGATATCCAACTCATATTAACCTTCAATAAACCATAATTTGCCCATAATTCCCATTATTTCAACAAAACACATCCTCTACTTGTACTGAAAGCCGAGTATAGGTATAAAATAGAAAAAAAGAAAATCAAAGCATGGAGAGCTGCCATGGATGACAAGAATTTCAGGATTTTGGGACGCACCGGACTAAAGGTGGGACGATTAGGGGTTGCAGCCAGCTACGGGGCGCCGACCCGATCTTTTGAGGAAGCTTTTGAAAAAGGCTGCAACTATTTTTACTGGGGATCCATGCGCAAAGACAACATGCGGCAGGCAATCCTAAATATCTGCGGGCAGGGGAAGCGGGATGACCTGGTAATTCTGCTCCAGAGTTATTCACGATCCGCCCTTCTCATGGAGGTATTTTTAAAAAAGGCGTTGAAGAAGCTTTCTCTGGATCATGCGGATGTGCTGCTTCTGGGATGGTATAACCGGCCGCCTTCAAAAAGAATAATTGATAAAGCGCTGGACATGAAAGAAAGGGGGTTGTTTCGGTTTCTGGCCGTCTCAGGCCACAACCGCCCGCTTTTTCCTAAACTGGCGGAACAGGGCATCTATGATATCTTTCATATACGATACAATGCCGCACACAGAGGGGCTGAGGATGAAGTTTTCCCCCATCTGCCTGAAGAAGACCGGCCCGGTATCGTCACCTATACCGCCACCCGATGGGGGCAGTTGATGAAACCGAAAAAAATGCCGCCCGGGGAATCTCCGCCTGCGGCATCCGACTGTTACCGGTTTGTGATCACAAACCCGAATGTCGATGTCTGTATGTGCGGCCCTAGTAACGACGATGAAATGAAGGAAGCGCTGCGGACCCTGGATTTAGGTCCCCTGGATCCCGAAGCACTGCAGCGGATGCAAAGAATCGGTGCGCATGTTCATGGAAAAAAATAAGGGAGTAAAATGGGCGCCTATCATGAAACCAACGTTTCTCCATTCATCTTACGACTTAACATCGCCTGTAATTGTAAACTCCGTTTCGTTTGCTGGGATATGTGAATAGCCCGGATTGAAGGATCGACTTTGGGACCCAAAAATGTACCACAGGCGGAAACAACCACACTGCCAAGGTCCCTTCAGGTTTCAGTACACGATACATCTCGGGTAAAAGCCGATTTAAAGGTAACAAAGGGAAGGGAATCACACCGAATAGCAGGACCTTATCGATGCTCGCAGTATCCAATCCCGTATCCAGAGCATCACGTTTTATTATACGGACGTTCTTTAAATCAGCAAGTTGCACTTTCTTTGATACTTGTTCGATAAATCCAGATGACACATCCATCGCTACCAAACAACCTTGATCACCAATCAACTGTGCCGCCGGAACAGTGAAAAATCCAGTTCCACATCCCACCTCTAAAACGGTCTGCCCAGGTTTTATATCAGCATCTCGAAGCGTTTTAACCGGATCATAGAGCCATTGCCGAAGCCTGCTCCCCATCATCACCCCAGCTGGTTTGAATAGCAAATTCAGAATCTTTGAATTTCCCAAGTCTTCTGTATTCATTTTTCATCTCCTGGCTCGGATAGAGTGTAAATCTATAGTCTCGTCATGCCAGACCGCCCAACATTTGTAATTAACAAGAAACTGCCCTTTTGTCAGCTTGATGCATAGGTCTAGTACATCAACATCAAAATGAAGCCACACCGGAAGCGTTATTGGAATCGTGTTAAGAAAATGATTAGGCACGTTCGATGTTCGTACGCTTACGATTCTGCCAGCCGCAATAGAGAAATAGTAGGCTTGGGAATGCCAAGATCAGGAAAAATGGACCTCCAGGGAATATGCCGGTAGTCAAAAAGTTAAGGCCGTAGAACACCACAACTGCACACAGCGTTAACAAGCCACCAAGGAGTTCCCATTTCCAACCCAGTAAAAGTCCAAGCCAAAGAGCAAAGAATGCAAACATCATTAAAATTTCCCAGACTGTCATGTGAAACAGGGATGGTACACCTTCACCGAGTGTTTCTCCCACATAAATTAAGAGAATCAGTGCTGCCATAACCGACGCTAAGATTCTTGCTGTCCAACGAATTATGCGCACTGATTTGCTGTCCACTGAACGTGATGTTATGTGGTGGTTATTCATGATTTCTTTGCAACAATAGCAATTTCTGTTGATTCCTGGATGAAGGCTTTACCTGCAACATCTGAGTATAATTCTTCTACCTTGAAACCATTTTCTTCAAATTCATTTATAAGTGAGTCTTTGCTGTAGCACTGTAGCCAGTTGTATACTACACGACTTCGTGATTCTTCAATTATTGTGTATTTATC
>CAYSUA010000004.1:0-28867 GCA_964433795.1 uncultured Desulfobacteraceae bacterium
CCATTTGGAGTTTTTTGACCGGGATCAGTTGAATCGGGTCGAAGAAATCGAAACCCCTTCTTCTATTGTAGAAAAACATGTTGGAGTAAAGAGCGTATGCGAAGCAGCAGCCATACTGGCCGCCGGAAAGGGAACACTGATTGTTCCCAAACATTCGACAAAGAATGTAACGGTGGCAATCGCCAGAAAGCCTTATATATAGTAGGTATCGGACCGGGCAGTATTGATCATCTGACCCACCGGGCCGTGGAAGTGTTGAAATCAGTCGATTCGGTTGTGGGATACACGACGTATATCGAATTGATCGGCACTCTCATCGAAGGGAAGCACATCATCAGCACCCCGATGACCAAAGAAGTGGAACGAGTTCAAGCAGCCCTCGATATTGCATTAACCGGCAAACCGTGCGCTATTGTTTCAAGCGGTGATCCCGGAATTTATGCAATGGCCGGCCTTGTGTTTGAAGTGTGTCAGGCAAGCGGAATCGCCGTTAAGCCGCCGTTTCAGCCGGTGGAAAATCAGGTTGAGGACAAGGCGCTGAGACTGGAAGTGGTCCCGGGGATTCCGGCGCTTTGTGCCGGCGCTTCTTTGCTTGGCGCCCCGTTAACTCACGATTTTGCAGTCATCAGCCTGAGTGACCTGCTCACCCCGTGGGAGATCATCGAAAAGCGCCTGGATGCAGCAGCACGAGCCGACTTCGTCATTGTTCTTTACAACCCCAAAAGCAAGAGGCGACGTCAGCAGCTTGAAAAAGCCCAGAAGATTATTCTTAAGCACAGGGATAAACATACACCGACGGGTGTTGTCATCAGCGCCATGAGAAAAAACCAGGAAGTCCTTGTCGTATCATTGGAGGAGTTGCACCAAGTACCGGCAAATATGCAGACAACGGTCTTTATCGGCAGCAGCAAATCGTCCCGGTATCTCGATTTCATGTTAACTCCAAGAGGATATGCTGATAAGTATACGCTATATGAAAAAAAATAAAAAAGGATACATTCAGGTATATACCGGTGACGGTAAAGGAAAAACCACGGCGGCCCTTGGGCTTTCCATCCGGGCGGCCGGCGCAGGATTGAAAGTGTTTATCGGTCAATTCATCAAGATGGGTGATTACAGTGAGATTAAATCTCTTAAACGGTTTTCAGACTGTATCACAGTCGAACAGTTCGGCCTAGGTCGGTTTTACAAAGGGAAACCGTCGCCTGAAGATATTTCTGCTGCTCAAAAAGGACTCCACCGGATAAGGGAGGCCATGTCTTCCGGCGAGTATGATCTCATTATTCTCGAGGAAGCAAACGTAGCCGTAAAATGCGGTTTATTCAATGTTGAGGATCTGCTGGAAATACTGAACCACAAACCGGAGGAGATCGAACTGGTACTGACCGGAAGGGGTGCGGATCCCCGAGTAATAGAGAAAGCGGACCTGGTGACCGAGATGAAAGCGGTGAAACACTACTATTTTGAAGGGGTCAAAGCGAGGGTCGGAATTGAGAAATAGTGGCTTGGCTCCCTGTATAGCGGTCTTTGGGACCGGTTCGGATGTCGGGAAAAGCGTCATCGTTACTGCCCTGTGCCGGGTATTTCAAAAGAAAGGAATGCGCGTTGCACCGTTTAAGGCCCAAAACATGTCAAACAACTCGGGGGTGACCCCTGAAGGTTTGGAAATGGGTCGCGCCCAAATCGTTCAGGCAGAAGCGGCGGGGATTCCACCGCATGTGGATATGAATCCGATTTTGTTGAAACCCACCAGTGATATCGGATCACAGATTGTTTTGCTGGGAAAGGCCGTGGCCAACAGTACCGCCATGGAGTATCATACAAAGAAAGAAGGACTTTTTAAAGAATCCGCAGCAGCCCTGGATCGCCTGAGGAAATCTTACGATCTGGTTGTTATTGAAGGAGCCGGTTCATGTGCGGAAGTCAACCTTATGCCCCATGACATCGTGAATTTCAGAATTGCAGAATATGCCGATGCCCCTGTCCTCCTGGTCGGAGATATTCACCGGGGCGGTATCTTTGCCCAGATTGTCGGCACCCTGACGTGTTTGCCGGACGATCACATTGATCGAGTCATCGGTTTTATTATTAACCGATTTCGAGGAGACATCCGGTTGTTTCAGGATGGCGTGGAATGGATTGAAAAAAGGACGGATAAGCGGGTTTTCGGTGTACTACCCTGGTACACGCATTTTGCTATCGAGGCCGAAGACTCGGTTGTCATCGAAAATCCGAGAGCGGTGTCTGTCAGCACAACCGATAAGCCCGCCATTGCCGTGATCCGGATTCCGCATATTTCCAATTTCACTGATTTTGATCCCCTCTCCAACATTGACGGAATAGGAGTCTACTTTATCGAGAAAGTGCAGAATCTGTCTATGTTTTCTGCCGTCATACTTCCCGGTTCCAAGAACACCCGATACGATTTGAATTGGATCAAAGATTCCGGCTGGGGTGATGCGCTTAAAGCATATTGTGAAAGGGGCGGTCATATTCTTGGAATTTGCGGTGGATATCAAATGCTCGGATTTTCGATCCACGATGACGATGGACTTGAGGGTAAACCGGGAAAGACCGACGGGTTATCCCTGCTTCCGGTTGAGACATATTTAAAAGCGCCTAAAACAACCACGATTACTCGATTTATGTGGCAGGGTAATCCGGGGCGTGGATATGAAATCCATATGGGGCATACGCATCGATCAAGCGGGTCATCAGTGTTCCAGGTTATTGAAAGAAACGGTGTGACCTGCAGCGACCAGGACGGCAGCGATTCCAATGATGGACGGGTTTTGGGGACCTATATTCACGGAATGTTCGATACCCCTGCTATTTTATATCAATGGCTCACTCAGATCGGACTTAAGAATATAGCAATACCCGAAGTTTCCGGTCCCGTGGCAAGAGACAGAGATTACGATCTCTTGGCGGAACATTTTGAAAAGCATATTGATGTAGAAGGTATATTGAAAAAAATGAACGCAGATCCCACGTCGGCAAAAGAAAAATGAATAAACGTCTGTGTATGTCTGTGTGGGCCTGTGGCTAATTTAATTAAAGGAGCCACCATGAATCAGGTCATACTTGTTATCGGAGGTTGTCGAAGCGGAAAAAGCGGTTTTGCGTTGAATACTGCTGAAAAGATTACAGCTGACGGGCGCATTTTTATCGCGACCAGCTTGCAGCTGGATAAAGAGATGAAGGAACGGGTGCTGCTGCATCAAACCCAGCGAGGCCCGGATTGGGTGACCATTGATGCTCCCGTCCAACTGCCGGTGGCCATCATCAAGTATGCTGAAACCGGCCGGGTGCTCCTTGTCGACTGCATCACCATGTGGCTCAGCAACCTGCTTCTGGATCAAGAAATAGCTCCCAACATCGGTGAGTATATTAAAGACATTAAAGCCTCGTTGAAAAGGGCTGTATGTCCGGTGATACTGGTTACCAATGAGGTGGGCACTGGAATTGTCCCGGACAACCGTCTGGCAAGGAAATATAGAGATCTGGTGGGCTCGGTCAATCAACAATTGGCCGAATTGGCCGATCAGGTGGTTATGGTGGTTGCCGGTATTCCCGTATGGATCAAAGGTGAGAGGAAAGATCTCAATCTATGAAATCGTTTATCGCCGCTGTCCGGTTTATAACCATTCTACCCATCGGTCGCACCGGAACATACGACCCAAGGGGGATGATTCCGTATTTTCCTCTGGTGGGGCTTTTGTTGGGTGGATTCGTATCCGTATTTGATCGGCTGGTTTTAAATTTGTGGTCCCAACCGGTGGCTTCATTGCTGGATGTGGTCCTGCTGGTTTTTTTAACCGGGGCTTTGCATCTCGATGGCCTGGGGGATACGGCAGACGGCTTGTACGGAAATCGGCCCAGAGAAAGAGCCCTTGAAATCATGAAGGACAGCAGAATCGGAGTGATGGGGCTTACAGCGATTGTGTGCGGGCTGGCCGTGAAGTGGGCGGGTATTGTGGGCCTGGGGGAGCACCGGCACCTTCTTCTGGCTATTATACCGGCTTATGCCAGGGGTGGAATGGTGTTTGCCATTCGAATTTTGGATTACGTCAGACCCGAAGACGGGATCGGGAGAGATCTGTTTGATGAACCGCTAAAGGTATCCGATTTTTTGTGGATTCTTGTTCCCGTGGCCCTGTCGATTGTAATCGGCTGGAAAGCGGTTATCGTGAACGTTTGCTTTGTGATGATAACCATTGCAATCATCGGATTCTATAAAAAACGGATCGGCGGGGTAACCGGAGATATGCTGGGAGCAACCACCGAGATTCTTGAATCGTTTCTGTTTTTGATCGCCTCCATATGACCCTGTGTAGAGTTATTAAGTCTCGGATCAAACTATCAAATGGAAAATTATCTTAAAATTTATAATCGCTCTCCATTTTATTTACGATCATTCAGGGTGGGGGGGGATTTATGATCAAAGGTCACGGCGGAAATATTTATGATCTGGCCGAACGCTTGGGTTGTGATGCTTCAGAGATCATCGATATGAGCAGTAACGTGAATCCTTTTGGCCCGCCCCCCGGATTAGTCGATTACTTAAAGGATCATATCCTTAAAATTAATGCGTTGCCGGAAGTGGATGCCGGGAATACATCGGCTGCGTTTTCGGATCGATACGGTATCGACCGGAATCGGGTCCTCGCCGGAAACGGAACAACTCAGTTCATCTATTCCATACCACAGGTGCTTCAAGCCAAACGGGTTTTGATAGTCGGACCCACATATGCCGATTATGCCGACGGGTGTCGAATGCATGGGGTTCTTTTTGAATACTACATATCTGAAGAATCAAAAAAGTTTAACCCCGACTTTGCCGGGCTCGAAACGAGTCTTAATGGCATTGATACCGTTTTTATCTGCAATCCCAATAACCCGACAGGAGTATTAATCCCGGGAAACGATCTTTTAAGTCTCATCCGGGGATATCCGAATATCCGTTTCGTTATAGACGAATCGTATCTTCCTTTTGTATCGCATGGAGACGAGGAAAGCCTGATATCCGAAGAACATCCGAATTTATTAATCTTGCATTCCCTGTCTAAAATATTTCGAATACCCGGAATTCGGATCGGGTTTTTAATTGCTTCAAAATCGACCATTGAAAAGTATTTACCGTATATGCTTCCTTGGAATGTTAACAGTCTCTCCCAGGCTGCCGTAGAATATCTCATGGAAAATCGAACGGAAACCGAATCCTTCATTCGTTCCACCTGTGACCGGTTAAGGATTGAAAGAGAGTTGTTGAAGGATACGTTATCGAGGTCTTCGAGTTTGACTGTTTATCCGAGTTCCACTTCTTTTATGCTTGCCCGTCTAAACGAAGGGTTTACTGCAGAAGATACGGTTGAGTATTTATCGCATCACAAGATATTGATTCGCAACTGCGCTAATTTTGAGGGGCTTTCAAACAGATTTATCCGGTTATCGCTGAAATCGAGTGATGCCAATCGGATGGCAGCCCGACTGCTACTTGATATGATTGAAAAGAAGAGGGAGCAGGCAATAAATTAGTTATGGACGATTTGCATTGGTATATCCTTCCCCTGGCCTTTCTTCTTGATTTATTTTTGGGAGATCCCCCTTACCTGCCGCACCCTGTTCGTTGGATGGGGCAAGCCATATCGACCCTTGAAAAACCGTTTCGGAAGATATCAGCGTCGCTGTTGACTAGTGGTGCGGTGTTCTCAATTATCTTAGCGATTTTGACATTTATATTAACTGCGTTGATACTTAAAGCAGCTCAAGCCGTGCACCCGGTGCTGGAATCCGTTGTGGAGATATTGCTTATCTATTATGCAATTTCTATCCGATCCTTGGAAAGCTCCGCCATGGCGGTAAGCGAGGCCCTTAACAGAGAAGATTTGCCGAACGCCCGAGAGAAGGTGTCCCACATTATCGGAAGAGATGTCCAGTCGTTGAGTGCTCAAGGCGTTGCCGGCGGGGCGGTGGAGTCCGTTGCGGAAAACTTAGTCGACGGCGTTATTTCACCGCTTTTTTATGCCTGCATCGGCGGGGCTCCTCTGGCCATGGCGTTTAAGATGGTCAACACCTTGGACTCCATGATCGGTTACAAGAATGAGAAGTATGAGAAATTCGGTAAGGTGGCGGCCCGCCTCGACGATCTTGCAAATTATTTGCCGGCCAGGCTTTCGGTTCCAGTCATCTCCATTGCCGCCCAACTCCTTTCAGGAAAAGGGATGTCGGCTTTTAAGACCGCTGTTTTTGAAGGGGCCAACCACTCGAGCCCCAACGCCGGATATTCGGAAGCTGCATTTGCAGGAGCCTTGGAAGTCAAACTAAACGGGCCAAACACTTACGGTGGAAAATTGGTGGAAAAGCCGTTTATCGGTATCCGGTTCAATCGACCAAAAGTATTCCATATCAAAAAGGCCTGCAACTTGATGATGCTTTCAGCCTTTCTATGGTTTTTTCTGGTATGGTTGCTAAACATACTTTTGATTGGCTTGACCTAGAAGAAAATGATCGAAATCCAAAATCCAATATATAGATGCTGATGTCAAAATACCACAATTCCAAAATCCAAAATCCAAAATCCAAAATCGACCATTATCCCTCTCTTCCCAAGTCCTATAAAAAGGCGTTCCCGTTTAAAATCGGTTGCCCTTCCTACATCTTTCCGGATCATATTGTTCCCAATGTCCGTGCTATCGGTCTCCATGTGGATGAAATCGAACTGATTCTGTTTGAAAGCAGACCAGAAAGTTTTCCCACCGGCAGAGAGATCAAGATGCTTGAAACCCTGTCGAAAGATCTTGATATCACCTATAACGTTCATCTTCCGCTGGATGTCTATTTGGGGAGTCATGATGGCACTCAACGAAAAGAATCCGTCGAAATATTAAATGCAATTTTTAATCTTACAGCGCCGCTAAACCCCACGACCCACACCCTTCATCTTGTATACGATGGCCCCACCGACGATGAAGAATATAGAATAAGATGGAAATCATATCTTTTTGAAAGTTTTGAAGATCTCCTATCAGGGCGGATAGCCGGCAAATCGATTTCTATTGAAACTCTGTCTTATCCATTAGAATGGATCGATGATATTATCGATGCGTATAATCTCTGTGTCTGCGTGGACTTAGGGCACCTTTTAATTAATAACATTCCTTTGTTGGATATATATAATCGCTATTGCGACCGGATTTCAATTTATCATGTACATGGGGTAAAAGAGGGCAGGGATCACCATTCTTTAAATAATCTTCCCAAATCTGTTTGGTACCTATTGCTTGATATGCTGAAAAGGTTTCAAGGAGTCGTATCAATAGAAGTTTTCTCTTTTGACCAACTCAATAAGTCTCTATATGCATTTGAGAATCATTGGAATCGTTTCATTTAGAATTCTCAATATGTTGAGTCGTCGCAAAGAAGCGATACGGAAGTTACATCGTGGTTTGGATTTTTAAAAATCATAAGCGTAGAATAGAATTAATGGATTATTAAAGGTCACCCCCTTTTGCTCATATTGCCATAATCATTGTCATTTAGTCTATGCGGAAGCTTGCTCGATTTACAACTTCAGATAGTTATTGCCTCCATTATCTAACAAAGTTCAATGAATTATCTGTAAAACCATCTACTTCATCTGCTGTTTTACCTGGGATGATTTCAACCTTTAGTTTTCTATCTTCTATTAATTGCAGTAAAATAACACCATGCCTATTTACGCTATTACGCACTTTCAATCCCTGTACAAAACTTGTCCTGTCCCAAACATTACCATCCTTATAGTATTCAAAATCTATTAGTTCATAAATAACAAGGCCATGAGCAACAGAAATAGTCGCAGGATCAGGGCTATTGCCTCTTACACTAAATTGTTTTGCTTCACCATTAAAAGTTCCAATAGAAACAATGATTGCATCAGGATCAATACTATCATAAACAATTGATAAATGCCCGGCCCAATATCTACTCGGATTAATCCCTCCATACCCATTTGTTCCTTCCTCAAACCAGTTCCCGACAACTCTCCCGTCAATATCATAATCTATCTTTCCACCGACCGGATTGTATGTTCTGAGACTCTTTGCACGTAATTCACTTTTAATTTGTGCATTAAAATAGTCAAATGGATCAGGGCAATGAATTTTCCAATCCTCAACCACATAACTATCAGGATTTACAAAATCTAACACGATATCCTTATCAACGATGTTATAGTCGACACTACCTCCATATCTTCCGATAACCTCACCGGCACTTACCTCAACATTTACAGAAGCATATCCGCCAAGACCGGGATCAAATGCCGCTAGTTTATCAGATAATTCATCGATATGAATATACATGCTTGAAATTGTAGAAGTATGCTGAATAATTAACCTAAAATCATCTACAGCAAAGGGACTGTCACCCGCAGCAACATTCATATGTTGAATTTGAGTAACAACTCCATCTCCAGGAGAATAAACATCAATATCAATACTTGCTTCATTACCACTAGAAAAATCGTAAGAAGTATAATATTGATGATCAATGGGAGTAACATGGGCTCCAAACATGCCGCCCAATGGTAAAATGGAAGCAACTTTTTCCAAATCAAAGGGAGGATAATCGAATACAGTCGAGGGGGTGGTGGTGGGATATGGGCTAATACCGTACCTATCACAGAGATTTTCAAACTCCTGGGAATAAATAAATCCGTTTAAAGTATCTTTACGACTTGCACCACTATACAGATAATTCACCCATCCATTATACCCGGCTGTATCAGGTTCTCTTCCAAAAAAGGCCTTATACAAAATCGTCACAAATTCTTCATTGGATGTGTTACGGTTTATAAATTCCTGACTGAAGATAAAACCATTTGCAACATCGGCACCGCTCAATGAACCGGCTATCAATGCATTTACCCAGCCTTCTAGTCCTGGTGCATCTGGGTTTCTACTCAAACATTGCTGATAAAAACGGGTAACAAATGCCTCTACATCGGCACGTGCTCCAATAGCGATTGATGAGCATAAGATTAAGGATATTACGAGAAAACAAGTATGGAATAAAATTGAATTGCGATTACCCCATTTCATGATGCCTCGTTCCTCCTTCCAGATTTTCATTAGATTTAGACGCTGGAACTGGAACCTGAATAAGAACTCGATGTCATGATGGAACTCAACTGAATTTGAGCTTGAGATTAGAATAGCTTTTTTAAGTATCTGGTTTTGAAATCAATAAATCCTACAGGAATTTTAAATTAGCCACAGACCCACACAGACAAACACAGACGGTTATCCATTTTTCTTTTGCCTACGTGGGAAAAAGAATAAGGAGCTGTCCTAAAAAGGAAATTCCTATACTATCAAGTTACCCATTCGTAACTTGATATATGGAACTTTTTAAAAATGTCAAAAAACGTTCAAAATGTCAATAAAATTATAGAGTTAAGGCCCCCATCTCCTCGACGGGTAATTCAGACACAATGTCTTATCAGACAAGACAAGTCTTGAGTGTTAGACTAATTTCATCTTGACTCACTATCACCCCGGCAGAGCAACTCATTATAACTAACTGTTATTATGTATATTATTATGGGAAAGCATATAGAATAAATTTGGCATAAAAATTGTATTAATAGAAACGATATCTTTCCAAACCAGATTAGCGGTTGTTTTTTTCAGACGCTAAATGACTAAGAACATATAACGGAGAAATGATCAGTATGAGATACAAACTGTTGACCGGGTTTATATTAACGATTGCATTGATATGGGTTAGCTCTGCTGCAACTCTAAACAACGGCATAAAAATAATGGATGTCTTTAATGACTTGACAAATTACGTCATTCCAGGCGCAAGAGATTTAGCTGATATGAAATATCAAGCTGTGAAAATAGAGGTGGAAACCTTTGAACATATATTGAATGAAAGGCTATTATTGAATCACGACCCGCCGAAAGGGGAGTTGTATGAAAATTACAAAGAACTTAGAGCACTTATCCAGTCACATATTGAACATGAAAAACACACCGGTCTTGAAGACCAGAGGGCTGCTGAAGCGTTATCGGACCTGATACAGAATACGATAAAAAAAAGTAGGCATATTTCCGACCTTGCGCCTGAAGATATTAATAATAATGTATTTATTATACGCTTGGAAGATCAGTTTCATGAAACATACGAACTACTGGAAGATAGACTTGACTTGCACCTATCGGTGCACCAGGAGGAACTCTTATCGGGGCAGGCCAGAACGGATAAATTGAATCGCCGTAACATTAAGACGATTTGGACCTTCACCATCGGAATCAGCTGGTTTTAGCAATTGGATTATTAGTCGACAGGCTCTTTGTAAAATATAGCAACGAAAGGGATATTACAGAGAAGCGTTTAAAAGAGAAAACCGATCAGCTAAAAGAAGTTGCTGACCATGCCAACGCGATGGCAACGGCGGCCGATCAGGCGTCACAGGCTAAAAGCGAATTCTTGGCAAACATGAGTCATGAGATTAGAACCCCGATGAACGCAATTCTTGGTTTTTCCGGGATCCTGGGAAGTAAAGTTGAAGATACCGAGCAGAAAGGCTATCTGAATTCCATTTCAGCAAGCGGTAAGACACTGCTACGTATCATCGACGATATTCTTGATCTTTCCAAGTTAGAAGCTGGGAAGCTTGAACTGCAGTATAATGCAACTAACCCGCATAGCCTGTTTGGTGAAATTGAACAGATCTTTTCCCTGAAAGTTGAAGAAAAGGGCTTGGAATTCCGTTCTGATGTAGACGCCTCACTGCCGGAATCTCTGATCCTGGATGAAATTCGATTACGTCAGGTTCTGATAAATCTAGTAGGAAACGCTGTTAAGTTTACCGAAAAGGGGCATATTCGATTGTCCGTTCGTCCAAAATATACGGAAGCGGATCGCAGTAAGCTCGATTTGATTGTTTCCGTGCAGGACACCGGAATTGGAATCCAGAGTGATCAACAGAAAGAGATATTTGAAGCATTTGCCCAGCAGGATGGCCAGCGTACTGCGCAATTCGGAGGGACCGGATTAGGACTGACGATTTCAAGACGGCTTGTGGAGTTGTTGGGTGGAGAAATATCATTAGAAAGTAAGGTTGGCGAGGGGAGTACTTTTTCTATCACCCTGAACGATATCGCCGTGGGATCCGTCTCCTATACTACCGATAAGGGTTCTGAATTAGATCCCGAATCCATTGTTTTTGAAAAGGCAACGGTTTTGGTGGTTGATGATGTCGAAACAAACCTGGACCTGATAGCGGGTTTATTTCTAATTTATGACTTCAATCTTTTAACCGCGAAAAACGGTTCTGAAGCGGTAACCTTAACCAAACAGCACCATCCCGATTTGATTTTGATGGATATGAAAATGCCAAAGATGGATGGCTATGAAGCCACCGAAATTATCAAAAAGGATGAAACAACCCGGTCGATTCCCATTGTTGCGATCACGGCTTCAGCCTTAAAGGACGATGAAGAACGAATCCTCAATATCGGCTGTGATGGCTATCTCACAAAACCGATCAGCAGGCAGGAGCTGGTTAAAGAAATAATGCGACATCTGCCGCACACGATCAGAGGTGGCTCGGAAATCCAACCAGAATCCGGAGCTGATAAGGACATTTTATCAGAATCACTGCCACCGGAAATTATAGAAAGACTCCCCGAATTAATATCCATACTCGAAAATGAGCTAATGCCTCGGTGGTCAATGATACATAAAAGACTTGTTGTGAGTGAAATCCGGGAGTTTGCCGCTCGGATAAAGGAATTGGGGACAGATTATTCCTATGCCCCGCTCACCCGATTCGGTGATGAAATGCTTATACAGGCGAAAAGTTTTGATGTTAAAAGATTATCCGGAACGATGAATACTTTCCCACAGTTTGTTCAGGAAATCGGAAACGTATTGAGGAGGGAAACCAATGACGGCGAACCAAACTGATGAAAATGAACAACAGCCATTGATATTGATCGTAGATGATGTGCCTGAGAATCTTCAGGTACTCGGCACAATCCTTGAGGCAAAAAACTACGAAATAGCTATTGCAGCAAATGGGCAACAGGCGCTTGACTCGATTGATGATATTCAACCTGACCTTATTTTGCTTGACGTTATGATGCCGGAGCTAGATGGCTTTGAGGTTTGCAGAAGGCTTAAGAAATCAGAACTCACAGATAAAATCCCGATCATTTTTTTAACAGCAAAAACTGATACCGATGATATTGTTAAGGGGTTTGAGCTTGGCGCTGCTGATTATGTGACCAAACCATTTAATGCTTCTGAACTGTTAGCAAGGGTTTATACCCACTTGGAATTAAAAAAGGTTGAACATGAGCTCATTCAAAAAGAAAAACTGCAAGGAATTATTGAAATGGCTGGAGCAGTTTGTCATGAATTGAACCAACCCATGCAGGTAGCCTCAATCACTTCCGAGTTGCTCATGGCAGATGTTAAAGTAGATCATCCGGTCTATAAAGATCTCAAAACCATTAAAGAACAAACTGATAGGATGGGAGCTATAACTGGAAAACTGATGAGAATCACTAAATATGAAACCAAAGACTATCTTAGGGGTAAGATCATCGATATCGATAAGGCTGTCGTATGATATGTAATATTTAATGATGTTTCTTAAGGAGGTGTTTTGATCGATATAAATATTTTGGTGGTCGACGATCTTATCGATCGGTTGAAGCTTGATGTCTGCATGGACATCGATCACCTCGTTGTCATTAGTGAGGTGTTTTCGTTCGACCATCTGAAAGCATCTTTAGAAGCTATATTTAATTACCGGGCAATACCCACCCTCATTGCAGATTGCCATCTACAAAAAATCATTATCCATCCATAAATTTCTTGTGTTACCATTCCGAAGGTCATTAATATTGGTAATCTTTTACTTGACAATTGTTCATTTATATTAAACTCGTTAAGATCTTCACAAGCATCGTTTCCGACTATTCAGGAAGGAGGGAAAAATGACAGTTTCGGATTATATTTGGGATTTTTCAGACAAGAGAGAATATTTGAAAAGGCTGAGAACAGGAATGCCCCCTGTCATTATCAGCTGTGCCATAACAGGCGGCGTTCACGGAAAAGAGGCCAATCCGGGTCTGCCCGAAACTCCGGATGAGCAGGCGCAGTCGACTTATGAAGCCTATCAGGCAGGGGCGGCGGTTGTCCATGTTCATGCACGAGATGCATCCAACGGCTATGCCACACCCTCCACGGAATCGGCTGTTTACCGTGAGATTAATAAAAAAATTCGGGAGAAGTGTCCGGACCTGATCATCAACAATACCACCGGTGTCGGAGTCGGTGGGGGGGATGTTACGGAGAATTTGAAGTCCTTGGAGGCGGATCCCGAATTGGCATCTCTGGATTGCGGCCCCCTGCACATTCGATGGCCCCTAAAAAAAAGGAAGCCGCCACTCACTGGCAGGGATGAGGATACCGTCCTTGAAGTCATTCTTCCTTTCACCTTCAGTTCCACGGAAATATTTGCCCAACAAATGGCGGAAAGGGGCATCAAGCCGGAGATAGAAGTTTTTCATAACGGAGATTTCTGGCAGGTGGATAACCTTGTTGAGAAGGGTTTATTAAAAAAACCTTATTACCATCAGTTCGTCATGGGTTTTCAGAAAGGTGCGCCGGCAACACCAAAACACCTTTGCGATATGGTGGAAATGATACCATCTGATTCGATCTATTCCGTTATCGGCGTCGGGCTTGCCCAGATACCCATGATCGCCATGGGTGTTATTTTGGGAGGGAACATTAGGGTCGGTATGGAAGACTGCCTCTGGCACAGCAAAGGGAGGTTATATACAAGCAATGGCGAGCAGGTGGAAAGGGCTGCAAACATTGTCAGGACCCTGGGGAGAGAAGTGGCCACTCCGGCAGAGGCCAGGGAGATGCTCGGCATTTCCATGACACCCAAAACCTATGATTGATCGATACGCTTATTACGAAGTCATCAAAAGGGAATTCATATGAGCATCTTAATTACCGGCGGTACAGGTTTCATCGGCGCCCAGGTGGTTAGAGAACTTCTGGGCAAAGGAGAGAAAGACCTCCTATCATTTGATATCAACCCTTCAACCAAGCGACTGGATGGGGTTCTGGATCAAGTGGAGGTAATCAGGGGAGATCTGGGAAATTTCAGCCATGTGTTGAATGCTGTAAAATCCTCCAGGCCCCGGGCGATTTACCATTTGGGGGGGATGCTCTCTTTACCTTCCGATACTGATCCGCAAGCATCATTTCGAGCCAATGCAATGGGAACCTACCATATCCTTGAGTCCGCAAAACTGTTCAACGTGCCCCAGGTTTTGTTCTCAAGCACCATCGGCACGTACGGCATGCACATTAAAGAGAATATCTTGGACGATTATACACTTCAGCGCCCCAAGTTATTCTATGGAGCGACAAAAGTATTCGGTGAGCACATGGGCCTGTTCTACCGGCGAAAATACGGACTCGATTTCAGAGGGGTTCGTTATCCGGCCATTGTGGGGCCGGGAGTGAAGACCCCCGGGGTTGCCCAATACACCTCGTGGGTTATAGAGGAATGTTCCAAGGAGAAGCCGTTTACACTGCATGTGAGTCCGAAAACCCGCTGTCCGGTTATGTATTACAAAGATGCGGCCCTGGCCATAATCAAGCTTGCAAAAGCCTCCTTCGAAAACATTAAAATGGTCAACTACACCATAGCCGGTGTAACCCCCATAGCCACCGCACAGGAGCTTGTGGACATGGTTATAAAAAGAATCCCCGATGCCATAATCGATTTCGATCCGGATCTCGCTCTCCTTGAGGTTATCGAAAAATTACTCCTACCCATAGACGATCGTTATGCAAGGAAAGAATGGAACTGGAAGCCGGAATACGACCAGGAACGGATCATCGATGACTTCCTTGAAGAATTGAAGCTGCATCCGGAGAGGTATGCGTAAAGCATATAAACTAAAGAATTCAGGAGCCAGAACCTCGAAGTAAGAATTCAGATTGAAAAGGCAACCAGCAAAGCGCCATCAAGAGAATACGTCCACCGAACTCTTTTGGAAGAGGGATATCATGTCAGCCACATTCAATAAGGATAAACTCAAGGATATTAGGCGAAAGAAAGAACAGTGGCAGAACCGCCATTATAGATCGGAACAAGAACGACTGGATCGTTTTGAAACCTTATCCGGCCTGGACATTGAACCCCTGTATACGCCGGCACATATCCCGGACTTTGACTATTTAAGGGATCTGGGACTGCCGGGTCAAGCGCCCTATGTCCGGGGCGTCTACCCGACCATGTACCGGGGTCAGGCCTGGACGCTACGGCAGTTGGCGGGATACGGTCCGGCCGAGGAGACAAATCGGCGCTATAAACTTCTCCTCAAGGAAGGGGCCACGGGCATTAACGGTGTCTTCGATTATCCGACACTCCGAGGATACGATTCCACTGAGCCCGAAGCCCGTGCCGATGCAGGCCGAGGCGGGGTGGCGATCGATACGCTGGATGATATGAAGGCATTATACGACGGCATCCCCATTGATCGTGTCAGCTGCTCCCTGGTAACCTGCCAGCCGATTTGTAACATCAGTATACAATCCATGTATTTTGCGAACGCGCAAAACAGAGGGGTTGCACTCGATCGTCTCCAAGGAACGAGCCAAAACGACTTTCTGATGGAAACGGCGATCACCATCGCCCCGGAGGTTCTTGCACCTTATGCATCTTTTAAACTGAGTTGCGACGCCATCGAATACTGCGCGAAATATGTGCCCCGGTGGAATCCCATAAGTTTTGCCGGGTACAACTATCGCGAGGCCGGATGCAACGCAGCTCACGAGGTCGCTCTCGTTATTGCCAATGCAATCGCCTGCACGGAGGACTTGATCCGGCGCGGAATAGAAGTGGATCGCTTTGCCCCCCGGTTGAGTTTCTTCCTTTCCGGTCATAGTGATTTTTTCGAGGAAATCGCCAAGTACCGGGCCGCAAGGCGGGTGTGGAACCGAGTCATGACGGAACGTTTCAACCCGAACAATCCGAAATCAACAGCATTCCGGTTCCATGTTCAGACGGCAGGGGTAGCGCTGACTGCCCAGCAGCCCCTAAACAACATTGCCCGGGCCGCCTACCACGGTCTTTCGGCCGTATTGGGCGGTGCTCAGTCCATTCACATCGACGGTTACGATGAGGCCCTCTGCACCCCAACAGAGTTATCCGCCATCACAGCCCTCCGGACCAACCAGATCCTTCAATTGGAAACTCGGGTAACCCACACGATCGATCCGCTGGGCGGTTCTTATTTTATAGAGTCTTTAACAAACCGGATGGAAGACCAAATTGTCGACCTATTGGATGCCATCGATCGCCTAGGGGGTATCGTTAAGGCGGTGGAATCGGGCTGGGTGCATACGGAGATTGCCAATTCGGCTTATGATTTCCAGCAGGCTGTTGAAACGGGAGATATTCCGGTGGTAGGCGTCAACTGCTTTCGGATGGAGGAAGAGGAATGCCAGCTGGATCTCTTTGAAGTTCCGGAAACGATTCAGTTGCAGGAAGAAAAACTCGAGCGGATCAAGGGGCAGAGAAACGGGGCAGATGTCCGGAAGGCATTGGATGCTGTTTCCCGGTGCTGCGAAGAAGACGGTAACCTCATGGAAGTGATCGTGGATGCGGTCAAGGCTATGGTGACTCAAGGGGAGATATCCCAAGCCATTAAAAAATCTTTCGGGACATGGATGCCACCACTGTTTTAACAGGGCAGAAGGGATGATGTGATGGAAAAAAGAACTCGAGTTCTATTAGCCCGACTCGGTATGGACGCCCACTGGCGGGGAAGTATGGTGGTAGCACGGGCTCTGCGTGACAACGGAATGGAAGTGATTTACTTGGGCAACCAAATGCCCGATTCGATAGTTGAAGCGGCCATCCAGGAAGATGTCGATCTCATCGGTTTAAGCACGTTATCTGGCAACCACACAATATTAGTACCGGAGATCATCACACTCCTTAGGGAAAAAGGAATGGAGGATATGCCCGTTATCCTGGGCGGAACCGTTCCGCCAACGGAGATTCCAAAATTAAAAGAAATAGGCGTAAAAGAGGTTTTCGGTCCGGGAACCCCTCTGAACAAAATTATAGAATTCATAAACGGCTTGTTTACCTATCAAGGAGGATGAAATGGAGCAAATCGGTTTCATTGGTGTCGGCAGTATTGGAAATCCCATGGCAAGGCGCTTATTAAGCTGTGGTTACAAGTTGACCGTGTGCGATAAAAATTCTGAAGCGTTGAAGAGTTTCAAGGAACAAGGCGTTAGCGTTACTGATAACCCTTCCGATTGTGCGGGCAGTGAAATGATAATTGTAATCGTTGCAAACGATTCTCAAGTAAATGAGGCGGTTTTGCCGCCTAACGGATTGCTGGCATCCGTAGATCCGAATCGTCCGCCTTTGCTTGCCGTCATGAGTACGGTACTGCCGCAAACGATTCAAGAGCTTTCTCAGCGCTGTAAAGAAAAAAACGTTCGCATGGTAGACGCGCCGGTCAGTGGTTTTCCAACTCGGGCTGAGCAGGGTACACTCAGTATCATGGTGGGAGGTGAAGCATCGGACCTGGATGCCATGCGACCCGTTTTCGAGGATCTCGGTGAAAATATCTATCATGCCGGCGCGTTGGGTTCCGGCGAGGTCAGTAAGCTGGTCAATAACATTCTTGGAATTACGAATATGTTCTTGAGTGTTGAGGCCATGTCTATCGGGCAAAAGTGGGGGATGGACCCTGAGAAATTGGCTGCCATAATAGAGACGAGTTCCGGTAGAAATTTCTCATCTAAAGACTGGAAAAAAGCCCGTGCGGTTTTCGAAGCCTTTTCAAAAACGATGGATTTGACAAAGGTATTGGTGGATTTGTGCCAAAAAGACCTGGAGCATGCCCGGCAGCTGGCCCAAAATGTCGATATGGCTTGTCCCCTTTTAGACCGGGTTGTTGATACCGTAAACAACTTCACTTATGAAGAGATAAATGAGAGGTGGGGGTCTGCGAGCTGAAGATATGACTTGACAAAAATAACCAGATTTTACATATAAGCTCAACAATTTGAAACACAGCTTGATGGTGCCTGCAAAGGCTTAATACGGGAAACCGGTGAGAATCCGGTACGGTCCCGCCGCTGTAACCCCGACCCGTTCTAACAAAAGAAACGGGAACTCTTTTAGCCGGATATGCCACTGTATCGATTCATCGGTATGGGAAGGCTGCTGAAAGGGCGGGTGAGTCAGAAGAACTGCCATCAGGTGTCATTTTCATGTTGGGGAAATGGTAAATCCTCAAGCGTTATGCGTATACGCTTGGGGATTTTTTTTTGATTTACCTTCGCCTTTCAGGGCGAAGGTAAATCAACCGCGCCGAAGCTGAGCAAGCGAAGGCGGGTTCTATTAAAATGTTGTTAAAATTTGTAAATATCTTAAGCAACGGAGGTAAAAACAAATGGTGAAGAATCTGAAAGAAATTATAGACGGAATCCAACCGTTGGATAAAACCTGGATCGAAAGAGCCCGCGAAAGGACTGCACAGCTGGTTATGCCGCCGAGGGCACTGGGAAGGCTTCACGATATTTCGGAGCGGCTATGCGGAATATACGGAACCATCACCCCTTCCACCGATAAAAAGGCGGTTCTCGTCATGGCCGGTGATCATGGGATCGTGGCTGAAGGGGTTAGCGCTTATCCGCAGGAAGTGACCGGCGCCATGATATCCACTTTTCTGGCGGGCGGCGCCGGTATCAGCGCAATTTCAAAGCAAGTGGGGGCCGAGGTCTGGGTTGTCGATATGGGAATTATTCCGGAGTTAGATCCGAGTACCATTCCAGGCGGCGATCGGCTCTGGATTCGAAAGGTGGCCAATGGAACGGCTAATTTTGCCCAGGGATCCGCCATGACCCGGGTGCAGGCCGAGGAAGCAGTGCTGGCAGGATTTCAATTGGCAAGCGATCTGTTTGACAAAGGCATCGATATTCTCGGAACCGGTGATATGGGTATCGGCAACACCACACCGTCTGCGGCCATCGGTGCGGTGATCACAGGAGAGAATCTGGATATCATGGTGGGTCGCGGTACGGGGATCGACGATCAGGGGCTTCAAAGAAAAAGAGTAGCCATTCAAAAGGGCATCGATTTTAATAATCCCGATTCAAAGGACGGTATCGATGTGCTCTCAAAAGTCGGCGGATTCGAAATCGGCGGAATCGCAGGAATCGCATTGGCCGGAGCCTATCATCACCTTCCAGTGGTCATTGATGGGTTTATCTCTACAGCAGGTGCGCTAATCGCCAATGCCATTTGTCCGAAGGTTTCAGAATTTCTGTTTGCCGGCCACAAATCGGAAGAGCCGGGGCATCATGCCATGTTGAATCATCTCGGCTTGAAACCGATTCTCGATTTGGGAATGCGGCTTGGTGAAGGCACCGGCGGGGCCTTGGCTATGGGTATCATAGACGGGGCCATGCGGATGTTTAAGGAAGTGTTGACGTTTGAGGAAGCGGGAGTTCCGGACAAGGAATAGATGAGTTCTGAGTTCTAACACAAAACATAAAAGAGCACTTATTTCAGATACACCGGTTCCCCGTTTACTACCGTCATTTCCACAGGGATGTCATGCCAGGTTTCGGGTGGCATGTCGAAAAGATTTTGGCTGAATACGGTAAGATCCGCCAGTTTTCCAGAAGCAATTGAACCTAGGACATCTTCTTTTCTCGACGTCCATGCAGCAGTTTGGGTAAACCCCTGAATGGTTTCTTCCAGGCTTAATTTCTGATCCGGACACCAGCCACCGAACGGCAGCCCGTCAACCCCCTGCCGGGTAACCGCTGCCTGTATGCCCAGTATGGGGTTTATCGATTCCACCGGAGCGTCGGAGCCGAATTGGTGGCGGATACCGGCGTTCCGGATGGTTTTCCATGCATAGGCATTGCAACAGCGATCTGGACCCCACCGTTTATCTGCTGGCTGCCAGTCGGTGGGTAGAAACACCGGCTGGACAGATGCCACCACATCCATCTCCCTAAACACACCAAGGTCCTGGAATCGAAACAGCTGCAGGTGTTCGATCCGATCTCTTCTGGCCCCTGGATAGCCTTTTCTTGCCGCAGCGATTGCTTCCAATGAGTTGGTCACTGCCAAATCTCCGATGGCATGAATTGCCACATCCTTTCCGTAGCCATAGGCCAATTCTGCTTTTTCCTGTAACTCATCCTTTGTCATACAAGCAATACCGCATTCATCCGGTTCGTCGCTGTAGGGTTCGTGAAGAAGAGCGGTGCCGGCGCCCAATGAGCCGTCGGCAAACAATTTAACATGCCCGAACCAAAGATAATCACTTTCGAAACCGGTCAAGATGCCTCTATCAGATGCTTCCGCCATTTCTTCCGGAGGCAACAAATGGTGGACCCTTATCTTCAGTAGACCGTCTTTATCCAGCGCGTCGAAGGCTTCCCATTGTTCGAGCTTCTCGCAGGTATGAACGCCGGTTAAACCGACCCGTAGCGCTTCTTTTTGCGCTCTCAATGCGTCCTCTTTTCGCTCTTTTAAAGTCGGGGGTGGAATATGGGCTTCGATCAGCTTGCGAGCTTCTCTAAGCCGTCCGTTGGGATCTCCGGTATCGGGATTCCGATCGATCTGGCCGCCGGGAGGATCCGGGGTGTATCGATCGATGCCTGCCTTTTGCAAGGCCAGGGAATTGATCCAGATGCAGTGACCGCAGGCCCTGACCATCATAGCCGGATTATCTGGAGTCAGATCGTCCAGGTCTTTCAAGGTGGGTTCAGTTGGATCATTCCATTGATACTGGTTCCAACCCCTTCCGAGTATCCACTCTCCCGGTTTATAATCAGAAATTGCCTCTCGAATTTTCTCCCTGCAAACCCCCAGTGAAGGCTGATTTCTTAAATCCACCCATTTCAAAGCCCTGCCGAAATCTACAAAATGACAGTGTGCATCTACCAGGCCTGGAGTAACCAAACGATCGGGCAATTCATATACTCGGGTATTACTCGTAATACCGCTTTTTACCTCCTCATTGCTCCCGACGACGGTGATCCGATTGTTGTTTATACCAAGGGCTTCCGCCCAGGGTTGATTAGGAGTTCCCGTGAAAATCTTTGACGACAAAACAGCTAAATCCATCTAATATTCCTTTAAGAAAACCATCTGTTTTTTTGCAGTATTTTTCCTGAAAGATTCCCTGTCACTTTTCCATTCTTTACAGCGACCTTGCTTCTTCCCTAGTTTTGGGCGCCCAAATCGATTTAGGGATGATAGACGTCGCGTTCTTGACCGAATGCCCTGTAAGTTCGCGAACTTACAGTTCGGCCAACACCTCGTCGGCGGCCTTGAGCGTTCGGGCGATGTCCTCCTCGGTATGTTCCGTGGAGGTGAACCAGATGCCACGACCGATGAGGCGGATGCCGCGTTCCAGCATGCCCGCACAGAATCTGGCGTAGGCGTCCTGGTCAACCGAGGTGGCGTGTTCGCGGTAGTCGTTGATCTCGGATACCTCGGTGAAGCTCATGTGAAACACCGGCCCCGGTCCCTGAAACAGTGCGGGGATTTCGTGCTTGCAGGTCAACTCCTCCAACCCCCGCATGAGAGCGAGTCCCGATTCCTTCAGTCTGTCCAAAGTTCCAATGTCCGGGTCCTGAAGCCTGAGAAGGCATGCCTCCGCAGCTGCCAGCGAGATAACATTCCCATTGACTGTGCCGCCGTGCAGCACCGAGGTGTCAGCCACTAACGACATTATCTTGCGCTTTCCTGCGAACATTGCCAGGGGGAACCCGCCGGCCATCGCTTTAGCATAGGTGGACAGGTCTGGGATGATGCCGAACAATTCCTGCGCGCCACCCAGGGCCACCCGAAATCCTGTTATTACTTCATCGAATATCAACACCATGCCATGCTGGTCGCATACATCCCTCAATCCTTCCAGGTATCCGGGTTTTGGCATGATGCAGTTGGCGTTGCACATTATGGGTTCTGTGATGATGGCCGCGATGTCATTCCCCTGCTCGTCTGCGACTCGGTGCACTGCATCGAGATCGTTCCACGGCAAGACTATCACATCCTCGACTGTGTTCGACGCAATTCCGGCGGACATGGGAACCGCTGTCGGGTTGTCGGCAGGTCCCATCCGATCCAATGAAGCCAACGTGCTGTAACTCACCGAGTCGGCCCATCCGTGGTACTGGCCCTCGAATTTTATGAACTTGTTTCTGCCGGTATAGGCTCTGGCCAATCTCAGGACCGCCTGCACCACCTCGGTGCCCGAGCTGGCGTACCTCACAAGTTCCGCGCCGGGGATGGCCGCCTGGACCATCTCGGAGACTCTGATTTCGGTCTCATGCTGTCCTGCGTAGGCTATGCCCAGTTTCATCGCCATGGTAACGGCTTCGATAGCAAAGCTCGGAGAATGGCCGAAGATGTCTGCTCCCTGCCCCAGCATGTAGTCCACGTAGTCATTGCCGTCGGCGTCGATCAGGTGCGCGCCTTCGCCGCGCTGGAAGAACAGAGGCGTCGGTCTCTCGCCAAGCCTGATGTTGCTGCTCACGCCACCGGCCAGCGACCGTGTCGAGCGTTCATGCAGTTGCTTGCTTTTCTCGAAACTCATCTGCGCTCCTTGTATGTTGACGGCACGATGCCGAAGTGAATCGGATGTCTTTGTGTCAGGAGCTGGAAATCAGGACAAGATTGGGAGAAGTCCAGGTTCTTTTTTCCTTGACAGCCAAAACGATGTCTAATAATTATATTATTATTCAGTGAACCTATGAACGAAAAAGTGAATACAACGCAAATCTGTGAAAATAGCAATATATCATTCAGAGACCGACCGAGCTTTCACATAATTGTATATTGTTCGTATTATCAAGAGATTGTTTAAATTTTCCCTTTTTTGGATCATAGACCCGTCTTACAATAATGCGCTGTTTCGCCAACTGCCGCTTTTAGATATACATCCTTAATGCATGGCCGATAATTGTTCCAAGTAATCTTCTAACCCTCTAACAACTAACCAATTATTTGGAAGGAGGCAAGTATGAAAAAAAGTGATCTGTATCCCGCGAAATTGTTTATGGTTGCCGTTCTTGTTTTCATGATGTCATTATTTAGCGGCTCCTGGGCCATGGCCGAGGAAAAAATAGAAGGCCCCCTGCGTGTAGAGTCCTGGGGAGGGAGCTATGCAGATGCCGTCCGGGAAAACATCATTGAACCGTTCAAGAAAAAATACGGCATCGAAGTGCAACACGACTTCTTTGGGAACAACCCGGAGCAATTGGCAAAAATGAAGGCCGGAAAAACGTCCATGGATGTATCGTTTCTGAGCAATAGCTTTGTTTATCTGGCCCAGGCAGAAGGTCTTCTTCTGCCCCTGAGGCTGGAAAATGTACCCAATTACAAGTATCTATTCGATAAGTTCAAGAAACCACCGTACGATCCCGGAACGAATGCTTACTGTATCAGCTATTTCTGGGGAGATACGGCCATCGCCTGGAACACCGAGAAGGTCGCCGGGCCGCCCACCTCCTGGGAAGTCCTGTGGGACAAGAAATACAAGGGGAAGGTGGCTTTCTACACGGGTGCAGCCGAAGCCATGCAGTGCATGGCCCTTTTGCTTGGACAGGATCCCAATAACATCACCGATTTGGATGCGATTGTCGCGAAGCTTCGAACCTTAATGCCCAGCCTGCTCAAGTTCTGGACCAGCGGGGCGGAGCTGACATCCCTTTTTGCCACCAAAGAGGTCTATATCGCCAACTTCTGGCGAGGGCGTGTGAACAACCTGATAAAAGAAGGTCATCCCATAAAATACACGCAACCGAAAGAGGGAAGTATGGGGTGGGTGGACACCATGGTGATTCCCAAGGGATCGAAACATAGAAGGGCCGCCGAGGCCTTCATTAATTTTGCCCTTGAAAAGCAGGTACACACCAACCTGGTAACAAAGGGCATCACCTATGCCCCGTGCTCCAGTCTGGTCGAGCTGACGCCGGCGCAGGAGGAAAAGCTGGGCGCCGCTCCCGCGCTTCTGAAGAGGGTCATTTTTGCTGATCCCGCCTATGCGCAAAAACATCAGGACCTTTGGAACCAGAAGATGAATGAGGTAATGGCCGGAATGTAACGTATAACAAACTTCCCCTTTTCATAGGGTATTTCACACACTAGAGGGAAACGATTCATGACCCGGATAGATGTCGAGCTGAAAAACGTCTCCAAACGGTTTGGAGGAATCGCGGCGGTGAATGACGTTTCGTTTACCATTGAAAAGGGGGAGTTTTTCTCTCTTCTGGGACCCAGCGGGTGCGGCAAGACCACCATTTTGAGAATGATCTCCGGCTTCGAGCAACCCACAGAAGGCGATGTTTTCATCGCCGGCGCCGTCATAACCCCCGTGCCCGCCTATAAACGCCCTACCAACCTGGTCTTTCAACATTTATCCCTCTTTCCCCATATGAGCGTGGTAAAGAACATCGGCTTCGGGTTGGAGATGAAAGGAGCTTCAAAGGCTGAAATCAGAAGGGAAGTCGATAGAATGCTGGTGCTCATCGAGCTTGGCGGCTTCGGAGACAGGAGGATTCACCAGTTAAGCGGCGGGCAGCAGCAGCGGGTTGCCATCGCAAGAGCCTTGATCAATAACCCCACTGTTTTGCTTCTGGATGAACCGCTGGGCGCGCTCGATCTCAAACTCCGGAACCAGATGCAGCTGGAGCTCAAGCGGATTCAGAAAGAAGTAGGCACCACATTTGTATACGTCACTCACGACCAGGGTGAAGCGCTCACCATGTCGGATCGGATCGCCGTCATGAACCACGGCATCATCGAACAAATCGGCAAGAGTGACGAGATCTACGAGATCCCGAAGACGGTTTTTGTTGCCAATTTCATCGGTGAAACCAACCTTATTGAGGGAGAATTGAGCGAGATTGACGGCTCCGGGGGTATTCTGACCTCAAATGGATTATCCATTCATATCATGTCAAAGGAAAATCTGACAAAAGGTCAACAGGCCTTCGTGTCTATTCGACCCGAAAAGATCGAGATCAGTGAACAGCTCTCCGGTTTGGAAAATATCTTTAACGGCACGGTGGTGGAGACGATTTATCAGGGATTGATGAGTGTTTATACGATTATGGTCGAAGGCCGGATAAAGATCACGGTGCGGGTACAGAACGTGGACAGCACCAGACGCTTTTCGGAAGGGTTGAATGTTCAGATTGGCTGGAATGTTGAAAAAGGAATCGTGATCACTGAAGACAATGCCTAGCGAGGACGAAGTGGAATCTGAAAATCCTGTCGCTGAAACCGCCCATCGGGGCGGAATCGGTAAAAGATTGAAGCTTTTTATCCAACTGGGTCCGGGTGTTTCCTGGCTGGTTCTGTTTTTTTTCATCCCCATTCTCGTCATTTTTACATACAGTTTTTATCACTATGCCGACGCCCTAATGGAGCGGGCATTTACACTTGAGAATTATGTTCGCGCCTTCACCCAGCAAGTCTATTTCAGGATTTTCATCAAGAGCCTCCGGTATGGCGTCATCGTTACCTTGGCCTGCCTGCTGATCGCCTACCCGTGTGCCTACTTCCTGGCCAGAACCCGGTACAAAAGAAAGGAAGTCCTGTTTCTTGCCCTTATCGTTCCTTTCTGGACATCCATTGTGGTGCGCACATATGCGTGGAAAATCCTGCTTGGAACCAATGGCTTGGTGAATTATTTTCTCACGCAGACCGGTTTTATCGAAGATCCCATCCGTTTCCTCTACTCGGAAAGGGCGGTGTTCATCGGCCTGACCCACGTCTTTTTACCCTTCATGATCCTCCCCCTGTATGCCTCCATCGAAAAGATCGATCTCTCTTTGGAGGAAGCGGCCGAAGATTTGGGGGCCAGCAGGTTAAAAACCTTCCTGCGTGTCACCATCCCCCTCTCACTGCCGGGCATCCATACAGGATGTTTGATGGTATTCATCCTGACGGTGGGCTCATACATTACCCCGGATCTGCTCGGGGGCCCCGGCGAAGTGATGATTTCGAACATTATTCAAAAAGAATATTACGTTTCCTTCAACTGGCCTTTTGGATCCGCTTTGGCCATGCTGTTGCTGTTTATCATCCTCGTGTTGATTCTGTTTTACAACCGGCTCTTCAAGCTTGAAAAAATAGCGGGTGGTTAGATGTCGTTTTTAAAAGCCTTTCTTCTCAAAGCCTGGGTTCTCATCGTTTACGTGTTTTTGTTTTCTCCGATTCTAACGGTCATCTTCATGTCGTTTGTCTCCTCCAAATACTCCACGTTTCCGCTGGGGGGGATGACCTTCAAGTGGTATAAGATGGCCGCGGCGGATCAGAATATTCTTTCAGCCCTTAAAACCAGTTTCATGATTTCCATCACAGCCACCATTTTCGCTACCTGCATCGGGATGCTCGCCGCCATCGGGATCGTTAGGGGTCGTTTCCGCGGCAAGGAAATCCTCAAAGCCACTTTCCTATCACCCATGATCATTCCCGAAATTATTACCGGAATCGCACTTTTAAGCTTTGCCACCATTTTACACTTGGAGGGCGGAATACTCTTAATCGTTGTTGCACATATCTTAATCGGGCTTCCCTTTGTGCTGACCATCGTGTCGGCCAGACTGTACGGATTCGATCGATCTTTGGAAGAAGCAGCCATGGATTTAGGCGCCAATGAGGTGACAACATTCAGAAGGATTACATTGCCTTTGATCCTTCCCGGAATTATCGGCGGAGCTTTACTGGCATTTACGGTATCCTTCGACAATTTTATGATCACCTACCTGCTGGCGGGACCCGGAGTGACGACCATCCCTATTCAGATCTACTCCATGGTCCGCTTCGAGATCACGCCGAAAATCCATGCGGTGTCCACCTTAATCGTATTGATTTCAATGTCGTTAATTTTCATCTATGGAAGGGTCAACCGGAAAAAGTAAAATCAATGGATAAACAGAATTCGGAACATGAACGGGAAGTAAGAAGAACCGTATCGCTCAGGAAGGCTGAACAGTTTAAGAAATATGCAGTGGAATATATTGAAGCCAAGAAAACAGTGCCCAGAGGCTTTAAGCTCGCCAACCAGTTTAGAAAACAAAAGGATAAGATCCGGGAGGTGTTAGGGGCCTCCGAAGCAGATTGGCAAGACTGGAAATGGCAGCTTTCGAACCGCATTTCCGACGTCGAAACCCTGGAGAATATCTTTTCGCTCACCCAGCAGCAAAAAGAGGACTTTGAAACCATCAAATCAAGATTTCGGTGGGCGTTCACTCCTTACTTCGCCAGCCTGATGGATCCGGCAGATGAAGGGTGTCCCGTTCGAAGGCAGATGCTTCCGGACATTCGTGAGATGGCATTGACGGGCGTTGCCGACTTCTCCGGAGAGGAGTACAGCTCCCCCGTGGAGAATCTGGTGCGATGGTACCCGGACCGGGTAGCGGTCCACGTATCGAACATCTGTGCGGGGTTCTGCCGCCACTGTCTGCGCAGGAGAAAGATCGGTGAAGTGGACCGGCACACCCCGGATTCCATGATGAGGGCTATCTTCGACTACCTGAGGGAGAACAGGGAAATCCGGGACGTGCTTCTCACCGGCGGGGATCCCTTCATATTCTCCACGGCAAAGCTGGATGAGATACTTTCCGAGCTGGACGCCATCGAACATGTCGAGATCAAGAGAATCGGTTCCAGGATCCCCATAACGCTTCCGCAGCGCATCGACAAGGCGCTGTGCGACATGCTGGCGAAACACCATCCGCTATATGTCAATATCCAAACCAACCACCCAAAGGAGATCACGGAAGACAGCGCCCGGGCCCTGGACCTGCTCAGCCGCGCCGGCATCCCGCTGGGCAATCAATCGGTCCTTTTGAGGGGAATTAACGACTCGCCGGTGATCATCAAGGCGTTGAACCATGAACTGTTGAAAGTGAGAGTAAAGCCCTACTATCTCTACCATTGTCAGGGTACGCTCGGGACCGAGCACTTCCGCACGCCGATTGAAACCGGCATCGAGATATTAGAAAACCTGCGGGGGTTCACATCGGGTCTGGCTGTTCCCGATTTCATCATCACGCCATCCGGATACGGCAAAACGCCGTTGGCTCCGGAATACCAAATTTCATCGGGCGACGGATACGTCCTGCTGAGAAACTGGGAAGGTATTGTATACCGTTTCGAGAATCCCGGTCACGCCAAGGGATAGGGCGTGTTCCTGATAACGACGAGAATCGGCTTCCGCCCCGGTATCAAGCAGTGAAGAAATGGCCTGCATTTGAAAGACCCGGAACTGCTACCAGGGGCCTTCCATCTGCATCCGGCTTCACGGTTTCCGGCCACGCGAAGTCTGCATCCATACGCTTGAAATAATCCAGGTCATAGGGTAAAAGCTTCACCGATACGGCGCCGTTGTCGTCGACCATCCTGGAGGTCAGGCCGAAGTCCACTTCCCCCAGCTCGGTGCGGATCATATATCCGGGTATCTCCCGTCCGCTTCCATCGCGTCGGACCCGGGTGGCAATGTCGATTACACAAGAGATATCTATCGGGTGATGTTCACCTCTTTCTTTCTGCAGCGGTAAGCCGGCCAAATAGATATGATGAAATTCAAGACCCGCGTTTCGACATGTATGCGCTATCCGGTGGATCTCGTCTGCCGTGTCGTTTACCATTCCCAACAAAGGCGTGTTGTTATAAACAGTGATGCCTCGGTTGTTTAAAGCCCGGGTAAGCGCTGCATGTGCCGGCTTTATTTCACTTGAATGCAGGAACTGGGTTTCGATTTCCAGCCGAAGA
>CAYSUA010000005.1:0-6379 GCA_964433795.1 uncultured Desulfobacteraceae bacterium
CGGGTTATCTTCAAAGCCGCAAGTGCTTGACTTGAGGTTTCTGCATAACCGCATAATTTTATTCTCAAGACCCGAATCGAAAATCCAAAATCCACAATCGAAAATCTAACACCCCTTCCACATCAAATAGTGCGCCCACCTTGACGTGCCACAATGTAGTCTTATCAATATGTATATATTCCCGTAATAATTTTCAGCAATCGATCCAAAGCCAACAATGGAGATAAATATGAAAAAGCGATTGATCGTCTTCACACTGATTATTTTATCACTCACAGTCGGATTCATACTACCTGCCTACAGCCTGCAGAACAAAACGGAAATCGTTACTGTTTCACCGAATCAAGCTGCTAAATTAATCGTTCAGAAAAAAGGCGATTCTGATTTTGTCATCCTAGACATCAGGACACCGGGTGAATATCAGGCCGGTCACATACCAGGCGCCATCTTGATCAATTTCTACTCGGACACTTTCGTCGATCAGATCAATCGGCTGGATAAAGCAAAGGCCTATCTTGTCCATTGCCGCAGCGGTAATCGGTCGGGAAGATCCATGGAGTTGTTTAAAAAACTCAAGTTCAATGAAATTTACCACATGTCGTCCGGTATTATCGGCTGGAAATCTGAGGGGCTGGCATTAATCAAATAGGAACCTCGGCTCGGAAACTGAAGTCCACACGATTGTCCAGGTAATAGATGCAATCGGGAATAAACCGATAGAAACTCACGTCGAATTTTTCTGAAAAAGTTTTTAGGTCCAAAGTCTGTTTGCCTTGGAAGAATTCTCGGATAAAAGAAAATTTCTTTTCATACGCGGCGACCGCTTTAGCGGCCTCGAAGCCGGGTGAAAGGGGCAGAATCGTTCCGGATATCTGAACACCGCGTATCTCTCTCCATTTTCGAGACTCTGCAAAGATAGCGGCAGCCGCCTGTTTAGCGTCTTGAGATTCGAGAATATGCCTCGAGTTCGGGCTTGAAAAAAAATAGATGTCATAGCCGATGTTCACATAATAGACCGGTGCGGCCCACGGGCTGGATCCATCTGACGTGGCGATGGTCATGGTGGCCTGTTCAGACAACAGGCTGAGGGTTCGTTTCCGGAGTTCTTGTTTTGATAGTTTTGCCATTACTCCACAAATTCAATTAACAGCTGACCCAAAAAGGGTCTTTTTGTCTCTCACAGAGATCACGGAGATCCCAGAGTCTATTTGATCTGAATTCCTGAGAGGGGAATTCAGATCAATTTGCAATCCCGCTGGCGCGGGCAATCTATATACATTTAACCGTTCAATTGAATCTAGCTTAATCTATATGTTCCGCCGAAGGCGGTCTGATGGTTGCCCTGATTCGTCCTCTCAACGAATCAGGGCAAAAAAATATTATCTTCTCCGCGCCTCTGCGGGCTCAAGCGACTGTATGGAGCGGGTGTGAGAAAAAATTGTGGTATTACTCTCCCCAGCGCTTGAACAGGTTGTGTTCGATACCCAACAGATCAAATGCTTTTCCGATGGTCTGATCGATAAGATCCTCGATGGTTTCGGGGCGGCTGTAAAATGCAGCCATCGGCGGCAATATATGCGCTCCGGCATCGGCTGCCTGGCTCAAGAGTCTCAAGTGCCCCTTGTGGAGGGGTGTCTCGCGCACCATCAGAACCAACTTCCGGTTCTCTTTCAGCGTAACATCGGCAGCCCGGACAATCAGATTATCGCTATAGGAGTTGGCAATGCCGGAAAGCGTTTTGATGGTGCACGGAACCACCACCATCCCTTCCATGATAAAAGAACCGCTGGCCACAGGAGCACCGATATCTTCGTTGCCATAAACGTGGTCGGCAAGCTTCTCGACCTCCGGCAGGCTGTAGTCGGTTTCGATTCGGATGTTCTGCTTTCCCGCATCCGAGATGATCAGATGGGTTTCAACAGCCTGCCTTTTCAAATGCTCCAGCATTCTTACACCGTATATTACACCGCTCGCACCTGATTTGGCTACAATCTTTCTTTTCGGCATGGCTTCCTCTTTTCGTTCGGAATCATAATAATTTTCTCTGGATGTCCCGGTATTTTTTTTACATTGAGCTAATTTCAAAACTATCAAATTAGAACAATTTTCAGGATATTATCCGATCCATTTTACAATCGATTTTAAAATATCTTCATGTTATTCAATGGAAGTCAAATAGAATTTCAGACTCATATCCAATAAAAAGGGAGGCCATAATGGAACATGTCAAAGACAATATCTTCGCCGAGTTGATCTCACCGGGATGTAATATCGGCATCATCCCCACGCGCAAAGGCACGGTAATTGTGGACACCCCCCTGCTCGACTGGCAGGCCAAAGCCATCAGCAGCGAGCTTTCCACCGGCAATCACGACCCTGTTCGCTTTATCGTCATCAGCCACCCCCACGGCGATCATATTCTCGGCACGGATCTTTTTGGAGAAGATGTGCTGGTTATCGGAAATCGCAAGGCTCGTGAAAAAATGGATAAACATAGTTCCGCATGGGTACTGGAATGGGTCGAAACCTGGAACTGGGAAGACCAAAGAGAGGTTGAAGAAATGGCAACCGCTCATATAACGCTGCCTCAAGTAATCTTTAAGGACGAGTTCACCCTAAACCTCGGTGGGGTTGAAATGTGGATCTTGCCCCTGCCCGGACACCTTGCAGAATGTGTCGGGGTTTTCGTCCCGGAGGCAGGCGTCCTCATCACCGGCGATGCCTTGTTTTGCGGCCACCACCCCTACATGGGAGAGGCGAATTTCGAGGTGTGGTTCGAGAGCTTTAAAAAAATGCGAGAACTGAAGGCCGACCTTATCGTCCCCGGCCATGGACCCGTTTGCGGTGAAGAAACGATTGATAAGCAGCAGCAGTATATGGAAAAAATGATTGAAGTCCGCAGCAAATGGAATCCCGAAGAGGGTGATGACGCGATCCCCGACGGTCCGTTAAACGAATTGATCGCATTCTATCCGCTGCACGGCCGTCCCGAATCGGTGATGAAAGCACGCATTGTGGAAAGCATCCGTGTGGCCGGAGAGCCGAAGTTTTAGAATATTCACTCTAATTTATCGCTTTCGATACTACGTCAATAAGTTTAGCAGCGCCCGGATTTTCGACTTTGTTTTTTATAATGATATCCCGTGGACTAACGGGCTTTCCATAGTATTTCCAATTCCATTCATTTCTTACACCGATCACTGCTCCCTCAACAGATATACCTAAGAAAGCGCCCTTGGTTCGGGCAAAAGACAGATAATCCGCACTTAAATTATACGGGGTTGAACCCTCCATACTTCCACCTTTTGGTCCTATAGCGGCCGAAGCCTCAACGCCCAGTTTAAAAGAGGCATTTTTAAAGGGCAGGACACCTTTTTGTGTCATCACCATGAGGATCAGTTCGGAAGCTTGAGCACCAAATTGAAGACCGAAGCTGGCGGATATCATCGTATAAAAACCGGGATGGCTCCATTCTCCGGTTTTTTTATTCTTCACCAATACCACGCCGCTGCCTCCGGCTCCCCCAAAAACAAAGGCTCCCTTTAAGAATTGGGGTATGATAAAAAGCGCTTTGGCATCTTTCATGTGTTCGGTAAACCATGCAAAATCAGGGTCCGAAATATAACTTTCAAGGGTGACGCGTGCTTTCTTGACAAGCACCTGTTGTTCCGATGCATACAATGGCTTTGAAATGAGCATGAAAAAGGAAATTAGGAGGATCGTGTAGAAAATACAGGATGGTCGCTTTCTTATTGGCCTGATATTCATTTCATATAATTCCTCGTTTTAAACACAGGTATATTTATACATAGGTTAAGCGGTTCTGCGTTCAGGGTTCAGGGTTGAAAATGCCTAACCAGCTATTATCAAAGAATTTTTGTTCCCATTTTGACTTGATTGCTGACTCACCCAATGGGTTATGCTTATAATTATAGATCTTGATAAGAGTTGATAGCAGTTTCAATCGATTAGAACCTTTGAACGTTGAACACTGAACATAGAACCGATCAGTTTAGGTGTATATTAACCGATTACCTGATCCCGGGTCAATCCGAATGGTATTTTTTGATGGATCGGGTGCAACATGTTATTGAATGAATGAAGCTTTTGATTTATCATAAGAAGAGGCAGGGGAAAAAAATGAATCGAATCGATAGCTTCCTATTCCAAGAAAGAGGTAAATTATGTCTGCCATTACAATTTCAAGAGGTTCATATAGCTATGGAAAGGCGATTGCCGAAAAAGTAGCGCAACGGTTGGGCTATGCTTGTGTTGCTCGAGAAGTCCTTATCGAAGCCTCGAAAGAATACAACATCCCTGAAATAAAGCTTTTTAGCGCTGTTCACGGTACACCATCCTTTTTGGATCGCTTCACATTGGAAAAAGAAAAATACATCGCCTATATTCAAGCTGCACTATTAAAGTATTTATGGAAAGATAATGTAGTTTACCACGGTTTTGGCGGTCAATTTTTTGTCAAAAACATACCCCACGTTCTTAAGGTTCGAATCAATGCTGATATTGAAGATCGCGTGAATATCTTAAACGAACGAGAAGGGATTGCTCGTAAAGAGGCAGTACGTCGTATTAGAGATATAGATAAGCAGCGAAAAAAATGGAGCAAATACCTGTATGGCATCGACTCCTGGGATTCAAGCCTTTATGACCTGGTCATCCAGATCGGCAAAATAAAGGTAGATGATGCAGTAGATATCATTTGCAGCACTGCCACGTTAGAGCGTTTTCAGGCGACTCCGGAATCTCAGCAGGCAATGGACGACCTTTCTCTTTCCGCTAACATCAAGGCCGCACTAATAGACTTAAAACGAGATATCCGGGTTTCTGCTCAAAATGGCGTTGTCAGCATCAGGGCATCGATACAAGAATCCAAAGAGTATAAGTTGACCCAGGATATCAAAAGGATTGTGGACGAGATACCGGATGTCAAAGATGCAAGAATTGATATCACCTCGATTCCGACCTATGCACATCATTAGAGTGTCAGATAGAATAGATTGAATCATAAATTTGAATCTCGTTCTGATCCGTCATCCCATTTGACAGGATGTGTCGATATTTTCATCGTCAAATTGTGAAGATTCCCATTTTCATATTGCACTCTCTTGATCTCAGCACGATGAATTGTTTATTGTTTTAAATTATACCTATGAGGAGAACAATGTGAACATCGGAAACCTTTTTTCAAGACACGCCAAATATCGGCCTCATCATCTGGCGGTGGTATTTGAAGATCAGCGCTTAACATACTTGGAATTGAACAAGAGCATCAACCGTCTGGCCAATGCGCTTTTGGAACTGGGAATCCGAAAAGGAGATAAGGTCGCCACCATACTGCCAAATTGCCTGGAGCTTTTCGAAACCTATTGGGCTTTGGCCAAGATAGGCGCGGTTGTCGTGCCTCTTAGCACCCTTTTACTTGAAAAAGCCATACTCACCTTGCTTAAGGATTCCGGTACCGTTATGGTTATCACCAATGTTGGATTTGTGGAAAAAATAAATGCGATACGATCCGAGCTACCGGCCATTTCTCAAGGACGCTATCTTCTTACCGACTGGTCCGGACAAACCGGTTTCAAGAATTATCATGCCTTTAAATCAGCAGTCAGTGATCAGGAACCTGAAACCATCGATGTCAATGATGATGATCCGTTTAATATTATGTACAGCAGCGGGACCACCGGTCTTCCAAAAGGGATCGTACACACTCATTCCATACGGGGCTGGTACGGAACGACATTTGCCTCGGCCTATCGCATGACACCGGAAAGCATTAACTTGCATGCCGGCTCCATAGTCTTTAACGGCGCCTTTGTGGATATGATGCCGATTGTCTATCTAGGGGCCACATACATGTTACTCAGCAAGTTTGATCCGGTTGATTATATTGAAACTGTTCGGCGAGAAAAAGTCACCCATGTGATGCTGGTGCCATCCCAGATTATTGCTTTGTTAAATGCACCTAATTTCTCAGTTGACGCATTGCAATCCCTGGAGATGATTCTGTCCTTGGGGGCGCCGCTACTCAGAAAACATAAAGATGAACTGAATCGGCGGCTTCCTGACCGATTTTACGAGCTTTACGGACTCACTGAAGGCTTTGTCACCGTTCTCGATAAACTGGACTATCCTTTAAAACCGGATATTGGATGAGGAAGGAAACGACGTTTCTCCGAGGGATGTGGGGGAAATCTGCGGTCGGGGCCCGATCTTGACACCCGAATATCATAAGCGGTCGGACTTAACCACCGAAGCCATCAGGGACGGTTGGCTGCATTCAGGTGATATGGGTTATGTGGATGAAGACGGCTTTCTGTATCTTGTAGACCGAAAAAAGGATATGATCATTTCCGGCGGTGTT
>CAYSUA010000005.1:6389-7168 GCA_964433795.1 uncultured Desulfobacteraceae bacterium
CCATGGTTCAGGAGGCAGCGGTTTATGGTGTGCCGCATGAAAAGTGGGGGGAAACACCGTTGGCTGCCGTAATATTACACCAGGGTGAAAGTGTTTCTTCAGAGCAGCTTTGCGAATGGATTAACGAGCGGGTGAGTGCTAAATTTCAGCGTGTTCAGGAAGTCGCCATCATGGAGGATTTTCCACGGAATGTAGCCGGTAAAACCCTTAAAAGGGTCATGCGGGAATCTTATTGGAAAGATAAGGAAAGGTAACTTGATGTCAGGAGGCAAAAGTGATGAAACGCAGAAAACTCGGCAGGGGTGTCGCTATTGTAGGCGCCGGTATGTCTATCTTCGGCATGCTTAAGAAGAAAGATTCAAAGGATCTATTTGCCGAACCCGCTTCCTTTAATGACGATTGATTTTGGAATGTGCAACAATTTTCCAGTGCCAAATTGTTACAATTCTAACCGCTGTAATCATAAGTTTTCGGTACCCTCAAAAACTTGCGATGTACAGATTGAATCATACATTGAAAGAATCAAATGATTTGAGTGTCCCTAAACCCCCGTGTTCGGTAAGTATGTGATTGTCCGGCAAACCTTGCCCCCAGTCTGAGCTGTGTGTTATTAACCATCCTCACGATTAATACTCGGTCTTTGTTTATAAAATACCTCTAAACGGAAGCACACTCATATATTGAAAGGAATTTATCGTATGCACATTGTATTGTCTCTCACGGTTTCCGAATCTAAAAGACTCATCGCTAAAGGGATGGCTCAGGCCGACTTCGTCCGT
>CAYSUA010000005.1:7178-19006 GCA_964433795.1 uncultured Desulfobacteraceae bacterium
TTAATGAAGGCACACTGGCAATCGGATCCGGTACAACAAACGCCTACATCGTAGAGGAAATCACCGGTGGAACAATCGATAAAAAACAATTCGTTACCGGACGTACCCTCCCCCACGACTATGACGGTCCGAAGCTGACCTACAATCATCCGGACCTTGTCATTCGAAAAGGTGAGCACCTGAACATTAAGGCATCGGAAGCACTTCAGGACATGGGCCCCGGAGATGTATTCGTCAAAGGGGTAAATGCCATCAACTATGAGCGGAAACAGGCAGCAGTGCTTATCGGCCATCCCACGGGCGGAGGGGTCGGCTCCGCAATTGGCAGGATTGTGTCCAGAAGAATATGTTATCTGCATCCTGTGGGGTTGGAGAAAAGCGTGTCATTCAATCTAAACGAGGCTGCCGACAGAGCAAATCGGGATTCCGGGGGAAAGGGCCCCGCATTGTGGGTCGTTCCGGGAGTGATATTCACTGAAATTGAGGCACTCCATGTTTTAACTGGAGTTGAAGCGATGCATGTAGCCGCCGGTGGTGTGGGAGGGGCGGAAGGTGCCGTCTGGCTCTCTATCTTTGGGACCAATGAGCAGCTGGATAAAACAGAAGAAGCCATCAATTCCGTTCGAGGTGAACCTACTTTTATTGAAAGATAGTTATAGAGTCAATAATTAGTAAAGATCCATGACTTCGGTCACAATCTACCGGTTCCGAATCTCTGGGATGATATTGTAGAGGCCATTTCATCTCATACGGTTAGTCCCGAGGATATGTAGCCCGATTATTGAAATTTCCTTTACATATTAAAATATCTGAATTGTGTACCTGTACCTTTCGCTCACACCTTGACAGACCGGAACGCTTTTTCTATTCTCATCCGACACAAAACCGGCAATTCTATTGCAATCAAAAACCAGCAGGAGGAACACAAACATGCCATTGATCATTGTCCAAGCGGATGAGGGCAGAACCGTCGAACAGAAGAGAGGGCTTGTCAAGGACATCACTGAAGCGGTCTGCAAAAATTTCAATGTCACACCTGAAACCGTCAGCATTCTGATCAACGAAGGGAAAAAGGAAAATCGGGGGAAAGCCGGAAAACTGGCCATCGATTGAAACGGGAGGCAGGTGTTCACGGTGTCTGATCCAATCAATGCTTTTGTTCCCGGCCTCGATGTGAGAATCGAGGGTGCAGGCAGCGGCCCACTCGCCGGGCTGACCTTCGTTGCCAAGGACTTGTTTGACGTCGCCGGTTTTCCAACCGGCGGCGGGAACCCGGATTGGGAACGCTGCCACCCGGTGCCGGAAAAACACGCCTGGGCGGTTGAAACGCTGCTCAACGCCGGCGCCGGACTCATCGGAAAGACCATCACCGACGAAGTCTCGCTCGGCATCCTGGGTGAAAACCCTTTCTACGGCACGCCGGTGAACAGTGCGGCGCCTGGCCGGGTCCCGGGCGGGTCGTCTTCGGGGTCGGCGGCCGCAGTTGCGGGCAGGCTCTGTGATTTTGCCATCGGTACCGATACGGGGGGTTCGGTGCGGGTTCCGGCCAGTTTCTGCGGTCTCTACGGCATGCGCCCAACCCATGGGCGGATGGACCTCTCCGGGATGCTGCCCCAGGCTCCCAGTTCCGATACCACGGGCTGGTTTTCCCGCGACGCCAAAACCTTCGCAGAGGTTTCGTCTGTCCTGCTCGGCGAGGCCGCACCGACTGAACTGCCGTCCAAACTGCTTGTCGCCGTGGATGCTTTCGGCTTTGCCCGGGAAGATACCCGTTCCGCTCTTGACCCCATGGTAAAGAAGCTCAGCGCCTTGATCGGCCACTTTCGTGACGAGGTCATGGCGCCCCAAGGATTGTCAGTCTGGGGCCGCGCCCAACGCACGCTGCAGCCGGCTGAAGCCTGGGCCACGTTCAAGGACTGGGTAGATCGTGAGAATCCGCGTCTGGCTTTCAACGTCGCCCGGGGCTTGTTGGCCGGATCCGGAATGTCGGAAACGACGCTGCAAAGGGCCCGGCTGATGCGCCGGGAAGCCCGGGCACGTCTTGACTATCTTCTGCCACCGGGCACCGTCCTTTGCTTGCCCACCACCCCGTTTCCTGCACCCGAAAAAGGCCTGCCGTTGAGGGAGCAAAACACGGTTAGAGAACAGATCCTTTGTCTCTGCGCCTCTGGGGGGCTCACGGGCGTCCCGCAGATCAACATTCCGGGGGCTACTGTGGATAGGGCCCCGGTTGGGCTTTCGATCATCGGCGGCCGCGGCACGGATACATCACTGGTCGCAGTGGCCATCGCAATGGAGTGTGCATAATGGAAGATTTTTCCCCGAACATTCCGGAGGTAGTGGAAGAAATCCGTACGTTATTCGAGCGCTATGAAAAAGCTTTGATCGACAAGGATGTCGCTATTCTAGACAACACCTTTTGGAACAGCCCCCACACCGTTCGGTATGCCATGGCCGAGCATGGCTACGGTTTCGATGAAATCCACCGGCACCGCGTCAACCGGAAGCCGGGGCCGGGCATCAAGGAGAAGCGGATCCGGCTCGAAATACTGACGCTCGGGCGCAATTTCGCCACCACCAACATCGAGTTCAAGGTTCGCGGAAAGGACCTCATCGGCCGCCAGAGCCAAACCTGGATCCGATTCCCCGATCTCGGCTGGAAAGTGATCGGCGCCCATGTCTCCACCACCGACGGCAAGCCCCTGTGGTAGGCTCGCGTGATGCCTTTGGGCGGTGATGTTTGGTGAAGATGGATTCGTTTGACACAGGCCGGCCGGATACATTTCTCCGGACCCTCGGTCGAGCAGCGGGGTCTTCATGAACGTCTGGTCGCGATAGGTTTTCCGGTATGTCGGCTATCTTCTCACATCGCTTTCTTATAGGTGTAGTGACATCGGATTGTTTTTTCATAAAGTTGTGGTAAATCAACCCCTTCGACAAACCGGATGACCCACTTCCCTTAATTACGATTGATTTTGGAAAGTGAAACATTTTAATAGTGTCAAATTCTTATGCTTCTAACCGCTGTAATCATGAGTTTTCGACACCCTCAAAAACTTGTGATGTACAGAGCGAATCATACATCGAACGAATCAAATGATTTGATGGATTATTAGGATCCGAGCTGAAATGTTCCACCACAATATGTTGTGGTTTTGTATTTGAAAGATTTAAACCTATATTCCATCCCTCAAATCCCTTATATGGTTGAATAAGTGGATTTTGCTTCAACTATCTGAAAATATAAAGATAATACGACTTGACACGAAGGAACTGTTCCCTTACATAAAACCATCGATTCTGAATTCAGGCCCGTCTCCCGTATCTTGTTGAAACTAAGTGGAAATTACACCACTCTTTTTTCGGATAGTAAGGTTCGAAACTAGAGAGTTCATTTTGAGGAAAGGAATGAAAAATATGTTGAAAATTGCTGTGTTGGGTGGTGGAAACAGTGCACAGACCATGGCTGCAGACCTGGCTTTGCAAGGATTCCATGTTAATCTTTGTGATTTGCCTCAGTTCGCAAAAAATGTGGAATATCTCATGAAAACCGGAGAGATTGAAAAGTATGGCTCAATCGGAACATCCGGGCGCACCGGCCTGACAAAACTCAATATGGTGACAACGGATATGGGTGAAGCTGTGAGGCATGTGGACATTATCATTATAGCCATACCCGCCTATGGGCATATGACCTTCTACGAATCCCTTGCCGAACACCTTGAAGACGGTCAGATCGTTGTCACACTTCCGGGGAATTGGGGAGCGCTTAGGCTCTTCAATTATCTGAAAGAAAAAGAGTTGAAAAAAACAGTGAAAATAGCTGAAACGGATCGTTGCATGCATATCTGCAGAGCGGCTGAAAGTTGGCTGGGGCCGGGAAAGGTAAGGGTGATCATTGAAAGAGGTGAAGTCAAAATTGCCGCCATACCGGCCGGAGACACTTCGGAGGTACTGAAAGTCCTTCAGCCGATTTATCCTCAACTGAAGCCTGCCGCACACGTTCTTGAAACCAGTTTGAATAATTCGAACAGTATCGTTCATGGCCCTCTCGTGCTCATGAATGCCGGTTGGATCGAACACACCCGGGGGCAGTTTATGATCTACAGAGACGCTGCCACACCGGCCGTCGGTGAAGTGGTTGATGCCATAAGGGATGAACGAGACGCGGTTACAGAAGGATTCGATTTGTTATCGATTCCGGACCCGCCGTTTTATGAGCGGATTAAAAATGCACAGTGGCCAAAAGACCCATGCGAAACTGGCCCTCCGGATCTTCAACACCGTTATATTTCTGAAGATATCCCCTATGGGTTGGTTCCATTAACTTATTTGGGTGACCTGCTTAAAGTACCAACGCCCGTTTGTGATGCCATCATCGAACTCTCCTCAAAGGTAAACCGAGTCAATTATTGGGAAGAAGGGCTCACATTGGAAAGCCTGGGACTCAAACTACAAACGCCCGGTGAAATACTCAGTCTGGTGAATTCCGGTTCGATATAGAAATGTGTATGAACCGGTCCTTGCGGGTTTGCTGTAAAACCATAATCATGATTGTAAACAGACATCGCAAATTTTGGTCAGTGCAAAATGGTCAAGATTCTAACCGTTGTAATCATAACTTTCCGACACCCTTAAAAACTTACGATGTACAATAAGAATCATAAATTTGAATCTCGTTCGGATCGCCCTCCTATTTGACAGGAATTTAATAACTTTATATTGTCAATCAGTTACGATTTCCATTTGAATGTTACACTCGATTGTATTGTAGGACGACATTTGGGCAATTCTATTATGGACACGGGAGGAGATAATGATAAAGTCTTACATCGATAATTACATTGGAGAATGGGAAAATGAAGCTGGAAATGTAATTGTGATAAAGAAGATAGATGATGAAAGTGCTTTTGCCTCCTTTTTTTCACCTCCCAATTATCTACCTGTATATCGACCGTGGTGTGGTGAAAAGCCTTCCATTGATATGCTTGCCAAATATAGGTCTGAAGAAGGACCTGGATTGGTTGTAGAGTTGTGGGAAGTTGGCAAAGGTTTTCAACTAGATTTAAGCTTTGTGCCTGGATATATTTTGGACGAATTGCAGCGTGATTCAATAGTACCGGCATTGTGTCGATATGAGAAAGATGATTTTCTTGATGAATATTACCACTACTTTGAACCTTTAAAGCACTATATCAAAAACGATTCAGAACAATCGGCTCTTTACTAAGGCGTAAAATGAGAGACTTCAAGTAATTTCTTTCGATTATTCAAGGAGGATAGCTATGGCATTTACATTGAAAATTGGTGATAAGGCTCCCGGCTTTGAGTTACCGGCAACAGACGGAAATACATATAGTCTGGCAAGTTTTGATGAGGCCAAATGGTTAGTGGTCTTTTTTACCTGCAACCACTGCCCATACGTGGTTGGATCCGATGAAATGACCCGTGCCACAGCTGAGCGTTTCAAAGACAGAGGGGTTGCGTTTATCGGTATCAATTCAAATAGTGAAAACACACATCCGACTGATGATTTTGACCATATGGTGACCCGGATGAATGAGCATCATTTCCCATGGGTATACGCAAGGGATAAATCGCAGGAAGTGGCAGTGGCCTATGGTGCACTTAGGACACCGCATTTTTACGTATTCGACCAAGAACGAAAGCTCGCCTACACCGGTCGTGGCGTGGATAATCCGCGCGATACATCCAAGATGACAGTCAATGATCTCGACAGGGCTTTGGAAGAACTTATGGCTGATCAACCCGTAAATACACCGATGACAAATCCGATAGGTTGCAATGTTAAGTGGGAGGGAAAGGATGCGCATTGGATGCCATCTGAAGCATGCGATCTTGTCTAGCATCTCTTGGTACGGGATAGCTTGATGATGAGATTAAGAAGAGTTATTTTATTTTCATCTCTTATATCAATCTCCGACTCGTGACATCGTATCGTTATCGTAACTTTCCGGTACTTTAAAAAACTTGCGACTACCAGATGATATATTGATGGGATATCCCGAGCATACATGCGATAATTTCATTTACTTCGATAGCTGACATAATCTCAATGTATCAAAAATTACCTCAACCCTGAGAGTATTTATAGGCTTGGAGTATTGCCATTGTAGTGAAAGACACTATCCTTCCATAGAGGTGACTTATTATGCAGATTTTTGCCCTATGTTGCGGATATTTGGAGTTTGACCGTACCATCTTTTTCCCTGATAGTGATGGAGGCAAACGCCTGACAGCGCCCGTGTCTAGCTATCTCATAGTCCATCCGAAAGGCCGTGTGCTATTTGACACAGGTGTGCACTGTGACGCCATCACTGATCCCGTCGGACGCTTAGGGGAGCGGCGAGCCAAAATCTTTACCGTCCGTTCCCAAGTAGGTGAGGATGTTCTCAACCAACTTGCGCGCCTGGGGTTGACACCGCGTGACATTATGTATGTCATTAATTCCCACTTTCACTTTGACCATTGCGGTGGCAATGAGTTTTTCCCTCAGGCAACGTTCCTCGTCCAAAAACGTGAAATGGAAAGAGCGCGTGGTTCCGATACCCCCTATGACCCCCGAGACTTCGACCATCCATTGGACTACCAACTCGTCGAGGGGGAATATGACGTGTTTGGCGATGGGCAGATGACCCTCATCCCCTCCTGCGGGCATACTCCAGGACACCAATCGCTGTGGGTGCGTGAGAGCAAAGCGAGGCAGTTGGTGTTCACTGCTGATGCATGTTACACAGAGGAGCATATGGAGAGACATATTATCCCACAGATTGTTTGGGATGCCGAAGCCATGTCGCACTCGCTAACCACCCTACGGAACTTACGAGACAAGCAAGCGGCCATGCTGTTTTACGGGCATGACTCAGGCCAGTGGCAAGACATCCGACATGCTCCTGAGCCGTTGATGTAAACCCAAGTCTTTAGTTGTTCCCATTGGTGCATCTCTCTAAACTCACTCAAAGAGCTGGGGATGTTCGCGGTACGACTTCTGCTCTTTCAAGGGTGGTGACTCAGCCAAGCTATAACGCCAGCGATATCTGTTTGTAATCTGGAACGAAAGCGGATATCGGCGCGGTCAAGATTTCATGCAGCTGTTCGTTGCTCATCGCAGTGAAGATTCAAGACAGATTTATTCTGAGAACCTGAGTTTTTATTGAAACCGGTTGGCCCACCAAAACTACCCTGTGTTGATGGATCATATATGATCATTTACCGAATAGATCAGGATTTGCATTTTCGGAATTATCGTTATAAAATCAGCCACTTTTCGGATATAAGATTGTAACCGTACATCGCAAATTTGGGTCATGGGCGAATTCTTATGCTTCTAACCGTTGTAATCATAAGTTTTCAGTACCCTCAAAAACTTGCGAAGTACAGATTGAATCATAAATTTGAATTTCGTTCGGATCGCCGCCGGTATATCTGTCCCTGTAAAAGGATATTTCTTCCCGGTCGTTCTTTGTGTAATGGGTCTTAAGGAGCGTTTTAAATTAACCCGTATTCTGGATGCGCTAATAGAATCTGCTATCCGGATTTCAGATAAGCTTATTCAGGACATAGAAGGTTAACACTTTGGTAAAGAAATAATTCGGACTTGAACGGATGCAGCTTTCTGAGTCCGGTATCGGCAAAATAGATGAGTTCAATCCCCCTATCAAGAAATCCGGCCGATCTTAATCCTAAGAAAATGAAGTTTGCCGAGCATGCCGGAATAGGACTTCCAGAGGATGAAATCCGCAGTATTACAACCGGGAAATTTCCTTTGTGGCACAAAAAAACTGACAATTAGCCATTGTGCAACGAACATACAAATCTAAGTGCACCAAAAAAATATGTAATCGTTCACGGGTTTACCCGCCTCTGGCGGCGCCGTAGGCGACCAAGGTTCAGGGTTCAAAGGTTCAAAGTAAAGCAACCCTGAACGGTGAATTCATAGAGGCGATAGGATAATGCAAGCATGCAAAATAGGAGTGAACTAACATCTTTGATGGCCTGTCATATCAATGGAATTGATGAAAAGTACAGGAGGGAAATCTGAAGATTAACAAAATTTTTTCTCTATCACAATCTGTACGGTATGTCGCTATTTACCGGGATGGTAAGCTCGAAACGAACTCAAAGGAAGGAACCATAGACACCAGTGAATCAGAATCTGACCGATATGAAGAATTATTGGTTAACCCGACACTTCTCACACTTGCAACTCAGAGAGGCAATATTGACTGTGGCGGGCTGGACTATCTGATAGTAAGATACGGCAATTTTTTTCAGTTCGTCTTACCCACATCTTGGGGACACGTCTCGGTTTGTATAGAAAAAGAAGCTGATCCGGTAGCCCTTGGTTTGAAAGTAAAAGCTCTTTTTGAATAGGAAATAAATTATGTCTGAAATTGCAAAAACTCCTAGGCCTCCATTATATTCCTCTATTTTTTGTGTCAATACCATAAGCAAAGCCTGACTTATTTGATCGTTATCTCTTTTCTCAACAGCCATTTAAAGTGTGGCCGGATAATTTTTTCTTGACATACAGATGATTATGTTCGATAGTCGACTATCGAACATAATTTTTTTTCCAAACGCATGCCAATAAACAAAGGGTAGCCTCTTAATTTAAAGTTGATTAGAAAGGAGCGGTTTAAACCATGAGTGAAACATATTTAAAATTTAAAGCAGCCTCAGTTCAGGCCTCGCCGGTCTTTTTAGACCGGAAAGCCACCATCGAAAAAGCGTGCAACTTGATGATGGAGGCGAGCAAAAACGGAGCTAAGCTGGTAGCTTTTCCAGAGACTTTTGTACCCGGTTATCCTTACTGGATCTGGCTGGATGTGCCTTCAAACAATTACGGGTGGTTTAAGAAATTATTTGAGGAAGCCGTAGCCATTCCGAGTGCGGATACGGAAGCGTTGTGCCGTGGCGCCAGGGAGGCTGACATCTATGTCGTCATTGGAGTTAATGAAAAACTCCCAAACCAGATGGGCACCATGTGGAATACCAATCTAATCATTGACAACAGGGGGAATCTATTGGGCAAACATCGCAAGATCATGCCCACATTCGCTGAAAAAATGGTCTGGTCCCGAGGCGATGGAAGCGGACTCAGGGTGTGGGAGACAGAACTCGGCAGACTAGGAACATTGGCATGTGGAAACAATACGCATTGTTTATATAAGTATGCCCTTATCGCTCAAGGTGAACAAATCCACGTGGCCAACTACCCGGCATTTAATGTGCCGGAAGATGGCGATGTGGCGACATGGAATCTTATCAGGACAGGCTCTCACAGTTTGGAAGGGAAGCTGTTTAACCTCTGCAGTTCCAGCACCCTTAACAATGAAATGGACGACATGCTCTGCGGCAAAAGTGAGACCAAAAGAAAATGGATGGCAAGCTGCCGTTCCTATAGCAGTATTACCAATCCCCTTGGCAATACACTGGCCGAATTAACGGATGAAGATGGGATTATATATGCCGATATCGATATTTCCGAGATGATCACAGCAAAGCAATTTCATGACATTATAGGACACTATACGCGCATGGATGTGGTATCCCTCAATCTCTGCCAGGATGAAGATCAACCGATTCACTATGCTACGAAAATGGAAAAAACCCCGACGTATCCTGAAACCGATTTGGATTTAATTAAAAAACTTCAGGAGAACCAAAAAGAAATAGCCGAGGAATTACAAAACGTGAAAGAAGCCATCTCGAAGATGTAATGAGGGTGAATCGATGTTTGATCTGTCTGAAAAACTGAAGCAGACTGGTTTTAAGCAACCGCCTCTGGTGGAACAAATTTCTATTATCCTGACTGATACGATTATCGAAGGTGTTTTGAAGGGGGGAGAGCAATTGATAGAAGCGAAACTCCAAGAACAGTTTGGCATCAGTAAGTCCCCTATCCGTGAGGCATTTCGGGTATTAGAGAAAAATGGCTTTGTTGAAATTATTCCAAGAAGAGGAACGTTTGTAAGGAAAATATCCAAAAAAGATGTTAAAGAGAATTTTCCTATTCGTGCATATCTTGAAGGTCTTGCAGCAGGTTCAGCAACACCTCGGTTATCTTCTAAGGATATTGGAAAAATGGAAAAAGTTTTATCCTCGATGGAGACGGCCACCCGAAAACAGGATCACCAGAAATACCTCAGACATCATATAGAGTTTCACGATATTTTCATAGAAGCATGCGGTAATGACAGCCTTATCGATATTTTAAAAAGACTGAGAAGGCAAGCCTTCTGGTTTCGATGCTCCTATCATCACTTCCAGACTGCCATTGAAAACACCCTCGAGGTCCACCGCGGAATCCTAAACCATTTCATGGCAAAAGATGCCAATAGCGCGGAACATCTGGTAAAGAAGCATATACTCGATGCCTTGGGTGAATTTGTAAACCATATTTAATCTCTCTAAGCGTTGAGTAATCCGTATCAGTTGATTCTGTATATTAATTGTTGGGTGGGAATAATAAAATGATAAGATATTCAATAACAAAGCAAAGAATCAATTGGAATGAAGCAGTTGTCGTTTTCGAGCGTGCTCCGCTTGGCAAACGCAAACGTGACCCTGAAAAACCGGGCCGGCTCAAAGAAATCGAGAATGCAATGAATTCGTGGGCTTCGCAGGGTTTGAAGGGAGACGTTTAATCCATTAATTTTAGCTGGGTCGCTTTCTTCTTGACTGTTTTTGAGCTGGGTTGGCCGGCGGAAATATATTTTTCCCAATCCTTGCCGGTTTTGGCAGAGGGCTTATCCGTATATGCGATTTCGAAGCTGGTTGCATCTTTAATTGTGACGCTTTGCAACGGGTTTATGAAAAGTTCGGTTTCCTGCCTGGTCACGACCGGAAATCCATAGGAGTTATTGAGATATTTGAATCCACCCTTGGTTTCGAAATAGTCTTCCACAAACTGCTGGTGTTTCTCAATCCGGGTCTGAATACACATATTGGAATAAGGAACAATCGAATCGATTCTAGAGCCTATGGGTCCCTTGAGGTTTTCATCTATTTCGATTCCGACACTGTTCCTACCGGCAGCTATGGCAGCATACGTGGTGGTGCCGATTCCTAAGAAAGGATCCAATACAGCGTCTCCTTTGATGGAAAACATATTGATAAGCCGATAAGCCAGTTCAAAAGGAAAGGCCCCGCTTCTCTTTCTCACCTTGGTATCAAATAAGTTCTGTGTCGTTCCTTTAAGATCCATCCATACATCGGAGAACCATACATTTCTTTCTTCCCAGAAAAAGGCGCTCTCCCGCCTCAACTGTTTTTCTTGATCGGTCTCAAACTCTCTTTTTCTACCCTTCCGCAAGATTAGAATATATTCGTGCTCCAGTGTCACATAGGCGCCGGGCGGCAACATGCCGGACCCCATGAACTTGTTGGGGGCGTTTGTCTGTTTTCTCCAAAGGATTGCCGGAAGTGGGTTGAATCCGAGCTTTAAGAGGCAATGCATGATTCTCGTATGATTCTGGTACAGGGTAAAGTTCTCATTTATGGTTCTTGTGGCATCACCGATATTAATGCATGCAATGGCCCCTTTCTTGAGAACCCGGTGAATTTCTTTCCAGACAGAATCCAGTACGTTATGCATCAGCTCAAATGCCCGTGATCCGTTTCTGGTTTTCAACACATCCGAAACTTTCGGATTCTGAGCACCAAACGTCTCATCCCACATTTCAATCATCGGATATGGAGGCGATGTGACCACCAATTCGATACTTTCATCGGGAATATTTTCTATGTTTTTGCAATCCTGAAATATGATCTTATGCCGGGTTATCACCGTCACCTCCTGTTTG
>CAYSUA010000005.1:19016-28202 GCA_964433795.1 uncultured Desulfobacteraceae bacterium
CCCACACAGACATACACAGACATTTATCAATTTTTCTTTTGCTGACGTGGGAAAAAGAGAAGGAGCTGTCATAAAAAGGAAATTCCTATACTATCAAGTTAAATCCGAAGCCCAGCTGATCCCCAGTTTTTCCAGGGTCTCTTTCGTGGGGATTCCCTCATCATCCCAGCCCATTAACTGGAAGTAATCTTTCCGGGACTGAACAAACTGATCCGGATGGATGCCTTTCAAAGGGCTGTCAGTCGGCGTGGTGTTAAACCGCTTGGGCAGAATATCGTCTTTGACGGTAAATCCTTCCCTGATATTGAAAAGACGCATGAGCGTAACTCCCCGCTCTACTATTTGTGTCAACTCCGGAGGGGACATCTCCCATCCGGTAATGTATCCGATGGCCTGAACCACCTGCTCGGTTTCCCAGGGAACAAATTTGCATACCCCGAGGTAGTTCACCAGATGCCCCATGACGCTCCCGTCTCTCAGTTTTTTGGCACTCTCTTCGTCAAGAGCGGTCTGGGAGTGGATACCTGTTAAATGGTCGGCTCCCGTGGCGTGAATACTGTAGTGAAGACCCAACGGCTGTTTCAAACGCGGTTCATGCATGGGAAGCTCTTCCCCTTTCACCTGCATGGCGAATTCTTCGGCCCCGTTTCCGATTTTTTCCGCCGCCCGTTTGGTTCCTTCAGCCAAGAGATCCCCGATGCCCTTTCGCCGGGCAATCCGTTCCACCATCTCAACCATGGCTTCGGCATTTCCCATGGTCAGATCCAAACCCTCCGTATCCGCCATTGTCAGAATACCGTTTTCAAAACATTCCATGGCAAATGATATGGCCGTACCGGTTGAGATGGTATCCAGACCGTAGCGGTTGCAGAGCTCATTGCCCTTCATAATGGCTTCGAGGTTGTCGATGTCGCAGTTGGACCCTAGGGCTGCAAGGGTTTCATATTCCGGGCCGCCGTATACGGGATCCACCTCATAGGGGCCTTCCAGTTTCACGGTTTTCTTACATCGGATGGGACAGCCGTAACAGCCTTCCATTTTTTCGAGATAGGTGTCGCAAAGTGTGATGGCCGATATCTTATCCACACCCGGAAATGGTCCGCCCCTGAAATTTCTGATGGGAAGATTGCCGCTCTTTTCTCCGGCCGCCATCACTCTTCCGGTCCCATACTGCCACATCATGGTCAAATCCCGGTAGTTTTCCGCCATCCAGCGATTCAGATCCATTAAATCTTTGCGGTTGGCCACGGGCGGCGCATCGCTACCTTTAACGGCAATGGCTTTGAGTTTTTTGGACCCCATAACCGCCCCCATGCCGGTTCTTCCTGCGGCATGGTAAATATCGTTCAACACGCAGGCATAGCGGACCCGGTTTTCCCCCGCCGGACCGATTATGGCGGTTCGAACTTTCCTGAGGCCCAGAGACTGGAGGACACTTTGTTTGGCATCGGCCACATCCAACCCCCAGAGATCGCCGGCATCACGGATCTCCACTGCTCCGTTGTTTATCCAGATATATACCGGTTTTTCGGAAACGCCCTGGACGATGACGGCATCGAATCCGGCCTTTTTTAACTCCGCCTGAAAGAGGAGACTTGCCGCCGATACTGTTTCGACCGCTACCGATAAAAGGATGCCCGGTAACAGGCCCCAATGCAAAGATCAACTTGTTTTCAGGTCCCAGAGGGTCGATACCTGCCGGCAGCTCATTTAGCAGATGATGGACAATGAAGCCTCGCCCTCCCAGATACTGTCGATAGAAAGTTTCGGATGGATTTTCGATGGATACTTCTGCATTTGTGAGATCGATGCGTGCGATTTTCCCGTTAAAGCCTTTCATATCCGCTCCTTTTTGCTTATTCGGATTCCATTAAATTAGCCACAGACCCGTCTTCGCGGATGGCTTCGCCGCGGCAGGCCCATACTGACATACACAGACGTTTATCAATTTTTCTTTTGCCGATGTGGGGGAAAAAGAAAAGGCGCTGTCCAGAAAAAGAAATTTCTATACCATTAAATTATAAAATAAATCTATAAAAAGATACTTATCTTCTCATAGCGCAAAAATAGAGAAAGGTCGACTTAAGTCCCTTCCTTTTGGGAGTCTATGATTTGCATTTTGAGTTTCATCGGTTTTATGGTAACCATCAATCGATGATTTCATTTTCTGATACCCTAATTGAGCGAAAGTCAAGGGTGCCCCAGCTGCAAGGCGTCCAAGGGTGAAGCTGTAGTTGGCTACCGCGAACCCTTGGCAACGAAGCAGATGGGGTATCATCGACTTTCCTGAAGGGTAAATAAAATGGAGAATATTTTGATTAATTATATTTCACTCATGGAAGAGATATCAAATATCATTCCATTCTACGAATTTGCTAATGTTATTATTTGCTTATAACCCCTCTCCGTTTTATTTACGATCATTTAGGGTGAAACCCGTTCTTGTTAATTGGAGGTAATGAAAATGGCAAATGCATTTAATGCTCAGGGTGTTGTAAAACCGTTCGGTATTTTTTCCGGTGCTGCATGGCAGCCGGAAGGAAAGGTTCTTCATATTTCCGGTCAGGTCTCACAGGATGTGGATGGGAAAATAGTGGGTGTGGGTGATATAACGGCTCAAACGCGACAGGTACTGGGCAATATCAGTAAGATTCTCGATGCCGTGGGCGGCCAGATGTCCGATATCGCCAAAGTCACGGTATTTGTAAAGGACATGTCCATGCTGGATGAGATACACCATGTGCGTTCGGAATTCTTTACTCCCCCTTACCCGGCAAGCAGTCTTGTCCAGGTGTTGGGTCTCGTGAATCCCGACTACCTGATCGAGATAGAAGCCGTTGCGGTCATTCCGTTCGATCGGGTATCTTAACCCATCAGCATCCTTTAAACTCGGGTTTCCGTTTCTCTAAAAATGCCCGGACGCCTTCTTTGAAATCCTTGCTGGCAAAGCAACGGTTGGAATAGTAATACGCATCACCGGCAGCATCGGCATCGGGCAGGCCCTTCAGGATATTGATGGTCTTTTTGGCTCCCAGAACAGATAAAGGGGAATTTTGGGCGATGCCCCGGGCCAGGTCCATGGTGAACGCATTTAATTCCTCCTTCGGGACCACGTAATCCACGAGGCCGGCTGACAAGGCCTCTTGGGCGGTAAGCAGTCTTCCCGTAAAAAGGATGTCCTTGGCCCTGGAGGGACCCACAAGTTCCACCAGCATTCTGATGTCGTTTTGGATGATGCAGATGCCTATCTTGGCTGACGTAATGCCGATCTTAACCGTGTCCGCTGCGACTCTCAAATCGCACGCTACGGCCAGTTCACAGCCGCCGCCAATGGCATAACCGTTTACCATCGCGATTACCGCTTTTTCTGATTTTTCCAAAGTGGCCGTGGTCGTTGCAACAGGATGTTTCGCATCAGCTTTTACACGTGGCGGATAATTCTCCTTCATTTCACTGATGTCGGCTCCGGCCGCAAAAGCCTTTTCTCCTGCACCGGTAATGACAATGACCCTGATCTCGGAATCTGCGTCCAGTTCCTTGATGATGCCGGTCAACTCGATCCACATGGCAATGTTAAACGCATTTCGTTTCTCCGGACGATTGATGGTGACGATGGCAATCCGTTCTTCTTTCTCGACTATAAAATTACTCTCGGGCATCTTGCATGGTCCTTTCTGTCATATGAACTCTTCGTCCTGAAGCTCTTGGATCTCCTCGGGAGACAGCTTCAGGTCGTCACGGAGAATGTCCCGGGTATGCTCTCCCAAATCGGGCGGTGCTTCTTTGATCTCACACGGTGTGCGGGAAAACTTCATCGGTGTTCCCACCATCTTGAGCGCTCCCAGGCGGGAATGTTCTACGTTCAAAAACATTTCCCTGGCCTGGGCGTGGGAGTCTTCGGCCACCTGCTCGATGGTATTTACAGGGCTTGCGACGATCCCTTCCCGATCGAAAAGCGCCAACCATTTATCTCTCGGTTTTGCGCGGAAAATGTCATTGAGAACCGATTCCAGAACTTGATGGTTCTTGCGCCTTAAGTCGTTTGTTAAAAAACGATCGTCATCCATAAGGTCTTCCCGCCCGATCGCCCGGCAGAGTTTCTTCCATTCCTCTTCCCGGGCGGCGATGACGACCATATAGTCTGTCCGGGTTTGAAAGACCTGAAAGGGTGTGATGATGGGATGTCTGGAACCGAGGGGTTTTGGGACCTCACCGGAGGCGAAATATCGCGAAAAGGCATTTTCACAAAGGGCGATCTGGCTGTCCATCATGGCAAGATCGACATATTGGCCCTCGCCGGATCGTTCCCGCTCGTAAAGGGCGGCCAGGGACGCTACGACCCCGAAGAGTCCCGCGCCCATATCACCGATGGAGTATCCGACCCTTACCGGTGCACTCTCCGGCATACCGGTAATGCTGATGGTGCCCCCAACCCCCTGAGCGACCATATCGTAGGCCGGTTTATACGCATAGGGACCGGTTTGACCGAAGCCTGAAATGGACAGATAGATGAGTCGGGGGTTCAACTTTTGCGCAGCCTCATAATCGAAACCCATCTTCTTCATGATCCCGGGTCTGAAGTTTTCGATGAGGATATCCGTTTGCTTTACCAGTTCCTCCAACACCGCTTTGGTCCGGGGATGTCTGAGATCGATGGAAAAGCTCTTTTTGCCACGGTTAACGCTCATAAAGTAATGACTCAAGTCCCCGACAAACGGGCTGTTGTCTCTGACCGGATCACCTTTTCGGCCTTCTATCTTGATGACCGCTGCACCGAGATCCGCCATCAACATGGAGGCAAAAGGCCCTGAAAGATACCGTCCGAAACTTACCACCTTAACGCCTGCTAAGGGTCCAGCCATAGTTTCCTCTCCTTGTTTCTTTCTTCATCTATTCCATACGATTCGAACGCTATTCACACCATTTCTCAAACCATTTGGATTTGACCTCCGGGTTTACGGCATACTCGGGCCACACCCCGTTGAGGGCTGTGACAACCTGTCCCATTGCTTTATGCCAAAACATGGGGCCGGAATCCGAAGTGGTCGAATACCAGGCCGAATGGCCGCTGAATATGACATTGGCCATGTCCAGCATGGGGTTATCAGATGCGATGGGATCGTCTGAAGTAACATCGAGGCCGGCCCCTGCAATGCGCCCCTGTTGAAGCGCACTCACCAGTGCCGGTTGATCGACTATTTCCCCGCGGGCGGTGTTTATCAGAAAGGCGGTCGGTTTCATCTTTGACAATTCTTCTTTGCCGATCATGTGCCGTGTTTCGTTACTCAACCAGGCATGAATACTGAGATAATCAGATTCTTCAAGCAGGGTGTCTAAGCCCACCGGCTCCACACCGCGACTGAACATGACCTCATTTAATACATACGGATCATGGGCCACAACACGCATGCCCAGACCTTTTGCTTTAAGTGCGGTTGCCGTACCGATTTTACCCATTCCGATAATACCCACGGTTTGATCTCTAAGACGATGGATGGGCGAGAGAAACTCTGCTATGGGCTTTCTTCTCGGTGGAACAAAATTGATGTGATGGTCTCGCACGCACTTATCTATTTGAAACAGTTTCCGGCCGAGTGCCAGAAGGAGTGCAGTGGCGTGGCTGGAGACTTCGTCGATACAGTAATCGGGAATATTGGTTACGACAATCCCCATTTCAGTGGCGGTTTCCAGATGAATGCTGTCATAGCCGATCCCCAGACTGGCAAGGATGCGGCATTGGGTTAACCCTTGGATAACCCGAGGCGTCCAATTCTGAATCGGACCGGAGCATACGATCGCATCCGCATCGGAGGTATTGTCAATGAGGTCATCTTCATTTAACCATCTTCCGTTCAAAAGCTCTGCATCTATGGACGCCAAGAGCGTTTCGCCAAACTCCAGTTCCGGACTGAAAATCGAATTAATCACCTTAAAACCCATAGTCAATCACCTTTCTGATATTGTACGGAACTATAACCGATAAAGAGGCAATTTTAAGAAGTTCAAAAGTCTCAGGAATATTTCAATACCTCCCCAAAGGTTTAGCCTTCTTTTGTGTTATAGAACCGAAATTTTTTGTCTCTGGTTGCTCTACTTACGCCAGCCAAATCGATTCGAAATACGCGTTTGTGAAATCGATGATTAATTTCGGATGGTTGGCTTTAATGTCCCAGGAAACAAAGCATGTCAAATAGTCCTTAACCGCCTGTTCTTCTATATCTAACCGCTCTGCCACCATCTTTCTTGTCTTCCGCACCACCGAGGAAATCTTCCCTTCCACCCCTACGGATGCGTTAACGGTTTTCAAGGCGGAATCGGTTTGAAGTTGTTCAACGGCCTCTTCCCAGTGAATACCCCCCACCTTGCGGCGCAATACATAAGCGTTGACACTGTCTTGAATCACCAATAAGGGGGGATTGACTTTGAGCCACGTGTTGTTCACCTTGGATGCGGACATGTTTCGTTCTATCTCCCCCAGTAATTCTTTCTTTTTCTCAAGATCCGGTACTTGTCTTACCTGAATTCGTTCGAATATGAATTCTTCACCGTCGATGCAAAATTCCTTTAGACGCGTGGGATCGAAGCCGATATCCATAAGATCGCCCAGGGTCAATTTATGATTGGATGTAACACCACGCTCCTTTAACCAGGTCCTGAGACTGGGTCTCTGGTAATTGGGCAACGCGTCTATGATCCGGGCCGGTTGTTTTCTAAACTCATCCGGAAGATGCGACCATAGCGTCTCATCCCCCATTGCCAACGATGATTGAACTGCAAGGCCATACGAAGCATAAGACTGCATGGGCAACGCCTCTACCTCGGATGACAGATTTATCTGTTCCAAAGATTCACCCCCCGTATATCCGATGAGTTCTGATATCCGGCGTCTAAATGCTATGAATTTTGTCACAAAACGAGTAAACATAAAGCGCATCAGCGGTGAGAACTCTCCTCTGCTCATTTCTGTTTGAAAGTAGGTTATAAGCGAGGAGTAGAGCGCTTTGAATTCAGCGATGGTTCTCTGTACCATGACTTCATTGTCTCTCATATCTATAGCAGCGCGCTTCCTTTTCAGGTGGTACAGCAGCTTGATGAGAGACTGCCGAAGTTCTTTATTTTTAAACCCCGGCGGGACATAGATCATATAATTTCCGTATGCACTTGAGGGGTCATTCCCGATAATCTTTTCAACAGGATCCCATCCGTGCTTGGAATAAATGTCATAGGTGGCGTCTTCCTCTGGAATGATGTTGTCCAGAATCCCTACCGCGGATTTATCAGTTAAAAACTCTTTAAAATATTTTAATATTCGATTACCCAACCCTTTTTTTCTGAAAGGAGAAGCCACTTCCACATACACCAGATAATAGCTCGGTATCGGTTTATTCATATACAACATATTCAGATAACCGAGGTTTTCCCCGGTCTCAGCGTTGGCTTCAAAGACCTTGAATCCATTTCTGGAATCCTCATGTTTGAGCAGATCGATCTTGCTGCCGGACACCGTTCCATTCACAAGACCCCATAAATCGCTGAACAGATCCGCCATAATGGGCGAGTCTGATCCGCTCAATCGCATGCCCTGGTCTATGAGGCTGATCAAAGCCAACCGATCATTGAGACTGGGCGAATTCTCTCTCATTTAAAATACCCTTTTTATGCTAACCCACGGTTAATGCCAACTTTCCCTTAGATTTTCCGGTTTCGATCAGCATGTGGGCCTCACGTATGGTTTCTGCCGACAAGCTGCCAAGATCCGTAATTTCGGGAAGAGCTATTGTGCCTGTTTCGATCAAGCGCACGATGTCGGACATCATGCCTCCGTAGACAGCCCAATCTTTCGGACCACCGTTGCGGGCGCGTGCACTGGCGGCCACGAAATGATACGTTCCGGATTTTGCAAAAAAGGGACTCACATCCGCCCGCCAGATATCGAAATCGAATTCGGGCGGCTCTTCAACAACACTTACGATGCGCCCGTCGAATCCGACAGCAGTAAAACAAAGTTTTTTCATCTCTCCACCGACAAAATCAAACGCAACGTCCACCCCTTTTCCGTATGTTGCTTTTTTGATCTGTTCCGCCATCTCATCAACGCTCCGGTCGACATACGAAACGAGATGATCTTCCGGCAGCTTTAATTTCCGGACTAGATATTCTTTGCTTTTATCGCCGCCGGTGGTTGTTAATATCGTCGACACTCCCAGGTGTTTCAGGAAAGATATCGCAAAACTCCCGACACCGCCCGACCCGCCGACCACCAGCACCTTATCCTCCGGTTGTATTTGGGCTTTTTTCATGACCGCATCGTATGCGGTGATGCCGGCAACCCCAAGGATCGAAGCCTCGATAAAAGATAAATTGCTCGATTTTTTACAAACGAAATGAGCCGATGTTGTAACATACTCTGCATAGGCGCCGTTGCTTTTGGGACCGAACAGGAGGGCAAAGACCTCATCTCCTTCCTCAAACTGAGTTACCCCGGGTCCGATTGCATCGACAATGCCGGAGACATCCCTCCCAAGAACAGCGGGTAACTCCCCTGGAATCAACCCTTTCCGCATCTTATAATCCACAGGGTTGACGGCTATGCCTTTGATCTTGATGCGTATTTCACCCTCACCCGGTTCCGGCATCATCCAGTCCCGCCAGTGCAGATTCTCCACTCCCCCGAATGCATCCAATACCACCGCTTTCATCATACTTGCCTCCTTTATGTCCGGATTAAATTAGCCACAGACCCACACAGACAAACACAGACGGTTATCCATTTTTCTTTTGCCTACGTGGGAAAAAGAATAAGGAGCTGTCCCAAAAAGGAAATTCCTATACAATCGAGTTAAATCTCAACTGAATGCTCACCGTCGCCCTCAATATCCCACTGATAGCTGCCGGCAGTCAATGAAAAGTCGGTTCCTGACGGTGCTTCTGTATCAATAGTGCTAAAAAAAATAACTGAATGTGTTTACATTCATGCAAGGTGTGTGATAGCAATTATAGAGGTGCTTGTTCATTATGTGCTCCCTAGCCGTCTCTTGATACCTTCCGGAACCGTGGAGGTATAGTATGAAATTTCTTATATTCTTAAAACCCTTTTTGAGTAACATTTTCATCATCATTCCCGAACCGCAAACAGGAAACAGGAGGATTGATCGATGGCACAGGTATCGTTAAAGAATCTGACCA